>NZ_NEVB01000024.1:0-13393 GCF_002259925.1 Aeromonas sp. A35_P
GCGGCATTTTTTATTCATCATATTTCTTATTGATTTAATTAAATTTGGTTATTTGTGCTCTCACTAATGCTTTTCACGAAAATACCTTGGCAAGCCGAATCAATCCTCAGAAAATTCCGACCGCTAAAATTAACGATACCCCTCGCATGATGCGCACAGTGAGACAAGCATGAGTCAAATCACCCCCAAGGCCAGAGATGGCTTTACCAGCAAATTCGGCGTTCTTGCCGCCACCCTGGGCTCAGCCGTCGGGCTGGGAAATATCTGGAAGTTTCCCTACCTGACGGGCGAAAACGGCGGCGCCGGTTTCCTGCTGGTCTATGTGATCGCGACGCTGCTGGTCGGTCTGCCGGTGATGATCTCCGAGATCATGCTGGGCCGCAAAGGCAAGTCCGACGCCGTTACCACCCTCGGCAAGCTGGCCCCCAAGGGGCAGCCCTGGTGGTTGATCGCGGTCATGGGTGTGCTGGCAGCCTTCCTTATCATGTCCTTCTACTCCGAAGTGGCGGCCTGGGTCTTTGCCTACATCTTCAAGGCCGTTGACGGCTCCATTCTGTCGACCGATCCCAAGGTGACCGGGGCGGCCTTTGGGGCGCTGATAAGCGACCCCTTGCAGAGCCTGCTCTGGCAGTGGCTGGTGCTGGCCCTGATGGGAGGCATCCTGCTGATGGGGGTCTCCAAGGGGATCGAGGCGGTGACCAAGAAGCTGATGCCGGTGCTCTTCATCCTGTTGCTGGTCATCGGCATCCGCAGCCTGACCCTGCCCGGGGCCAGCCAGGGGCTGCACTTTCTGTTCTCGCCGGATCTCTCCAAGATCACTGCCGGGGTGGTGCTGACCGCCATGGGGCTGGCCTTCTTCAAGCTCTCCATCGGCATGGGCTGCATGATGACCTATGGCAGCTACTTTCGGGATGATCAGAATATCCCGCTGACCACCTTCCGGGTGATGTGCGCCGACCTGTTTGTCTCCATGCTGGCCGGCATCGCCATCTTCCCGGCGGTATTCGCCTTCGGTTTTGAACCCACCGCCGGCCCCTCTCTGCTGTTCATCACCATACCGGCGGTCTTCGCCAGCATTCCGTTTGGCCACCTGTTCATGGTGCTGTTCTTCGTGCTTTCCGCCATCGCCGCCACCGGCGCCATGCTCTCCATCCTGGAAGTGCCGGTCTCGGTGGTCTCAGAGCGATTCCACATGAGCCGCCCCAAGGCGACCCTGCTCAACTTGCTGGTGTTGGGGGCGGTGGGCTCCACCTGCGCGCTCTCCAACAGCTCGCTGGCGGAGGTACAGATCGCCGGCAAGACCTTCTTCGACCTGTTCGATTTCGTCTCCTCCAACGTGTTGATGCCCCTTGGCGGCATCTTCCTCTGCCTGTTCGTGGGCTGGGTGTGGGGCTTCGAGCGGATGAAGGAGGCGCTGACCAACGGTGGCGAGCTGGAGCTGGCCATCCTCAAGCCGCTCTTCTTCATCATCCGTTACGTGTCGCCGCTGTTGATCCTGATCGTGATGCTCAAGGGGCTGGGGCTGTTTTAGCAGGCAGTTCCCACAGCAAAAGAGCGCCGCAAGGCGCTCTTTTTGTTGGTGATGCGGATCCGGTGAACCGCGCTAGATGAGGCCGAGGCGAGACAACTCTTCCTTGAGCTGATCGGCGTTGCGCTCGACGCAGGCCTCGCCCTCGTTGATGGCATCGCTGGCGCGGTGGAAATCCATGATGGAGAAGCTGCCAAGGCGCGGGCAGAGCTGGATCTCGGGCGGGTCGCCGGCCATCCGCGCCCGGGTGATGCGCTCCTGCATGATGTTGATGGAGCCGGTCATCACGCTCCACATGCCCGGTGTGTTGGGGCTGTCGCCCCGGTTGAACCACTGGCTGAAGCGGTTGCCGCCGCTGGGTTCGTCCGGCTCGTCGGTCCAGGGCTGGTGCATGTCGGCGTTGAGGTTGACCGCGATCACCACCTCGGCCCCCATGGCGCGGGCCAGCGAGATGGGCACCGGGTTGACCACGGCGCCGTCCACCAGCCAGCGATCCTCGACCCGGGTCGGGGTCAGGATGCCGGGCATGCCGCAGGAGGCGCGCACGCATTGGCGCAGTGGCCCCTGCTGCAACCAGATCTCGCGACCGGTGTCGAGTTCGGTAGCGACGCAGGCGAAGGGGAGCGGCAGGCTCTCGATGGCGGGATCCCCTAAGTGATTGGCGGCGATGCCAAACACCTTCTCGCCGCGAAACAGGCCGCCGGAGAGGGCTGGATCGAGCAGGCTGACCACCTGCAAGCGGCTGAAGCCGCGCACCCAGCTCTCCAGCTTGTCCAGTTCACCGGCGGCATAGGCGGCGCCGACAAAGCTGCCGATGGAGCAGCCGGCCACTAGGTCCGGTTTGACGCCGAGCCGCTCCAGCGCCCGTATGATGCCGATATGCGCCCATCCACGGGCCGCGCCGCTACCAAGAGCCAGTCCCACACGGGGTTTTCGTGCCACTTTGTCTCTCCGAACATGAGTGAGGGGATCAGCTTACCCGCAGTTGCCGGCGCCGTCATCCTGCCAGGGTTCACTGCGATTGCGCCCGTTGGCTTTGGCCTGGTAGAGCGCCACGTCGGCTCGCCTGATGGCCTCCTGCAGCGGTGTCTCGGCGCTGCTGTGGTGATAGCCGAGGCTGATGGTGACCGCCAGCGCTGGCGCGAGCTCCTGCCAGGGGTGACTGGCGATGTGCTGGCGCAACCGCTCGGTCAGCTGGTCGAGCGGTACGCTCCCTCTGGTCACCAGCAGCAAAAACTCCTCACCGCCCCAGCGGATCAGGGCATCTCCCCGCCGCAGCTGTTGCTGACAGAGGTGCACCAGCTGGATCAGCACCTGGTCGCCCACTTCGTGACCAAAGCGGTCGTTGACCTGTTTGAAGTGATCGCAGTCGAACATGATCACCCCGAGGCTGCCCCCGCGCTGTTGATGGCGGCGCTCGAACTCGTCGAAGTAGTGGCGGTTGAAGGCGCCGGTCAAGGCATCGTGACTGGAGAGGTAGTCCAGCTGCCGGTTCAGGCGGCGGGACTTGAGGTTGGCGAGCACGGCCCAGGCCATAAAGAAGAGGGCGATCAGGGTTGGTGCGGACTGGCAGAGCAGGGCCCACAGCAGGGAAGGCAAAGGGACGCGGTGGAGCAGGGTGAGCTCGGTGTCAGGAATGGCGTACTGGAACTGAAACGCCCCCTGATGCCAGCGATAGCCAGCCTGCGTCGCCATCGGCTTTGGGCGCAGGTCTGCCTCCTTCACGCTGCTGGCCAGGATCTGTTGATGCTGGTTGACCAGAAACAGGGTGCCCATCTCGGGGGTGGACTCTCGCAGCAGCTGTTCCAGCCGGGAGAGCAGCACGTCGATGCTGATGACTCCCACCAGCACCTGATCCTTCACGATGGGCTGTGACAGGGTGATCATCTGCCCCGTCCCGGCAAAGTCCTCGTAGGGGCGTGAGACGGTGGCGCGCAGGCTCTTCTCTTTCTGCTTCAGGGCATCCTGCCAGTAGGACTTGAGATAGATGCTGCGCTGAAAATGGAACTGGCTGGAGGGGACCCAGGGGTAGAGGTAGAGGAAGTCATCGACCCCGGTGAAGTAGACCCAGCCAACCTTGTCTCCCAGCAGCTTGCTGGCGGTGGAGAGCAGGGGGGAGAGGCTCAGCGCCAGGTGCAGCCTGGCGGCACGCTGGCTGCCGGGGGCAGGCAGTGAGCCCAGCCCGGTCAGGTTGCCGCTCAGCCCTTTGGGCAGGTTGGTGGGCACCCGATCCAGCGCAAAGCCCTGGCTGCCGTTTTCCCGCAGGGCGCCGTAGAGCTGGATAGTGAGGGCGGATTGCGGGTTGCTGCGCAGCCGCTCCTCGGCCTGACCGCGCATGGCCTCGAGAAAGGTTTCCATTTGTTGAAACTGGGATTTCAGGCGGGAGGCGGTGCTGAGGGTGTCGCTCTGATAATGGTCGGTGACCTGGGGCAGGGTCAGCTTGAGGGTGATGGCTAGCAGCAGGGCGACGAAGGCGCAGAGCAGCCATTGCAGGCGATAGGTAACAAAATGGGGTCTGGGTTCTGGCATAGGCGTTAGGCTGGATCTGGACAGGTTCGGAGAATCAGTTTAGGGCACAATCGTGAAGCCCGTCTTCTGCTACTGCTATTTCAATCAAATATCGCCGTATCTGTTACGTTTTGTCACATTTATACATAGTCACGGCATAGTCAGGGGGTAACATGGTGACCATCATTGATGAAGTGCCCTCTTTTCTCTTAATTTCATGGATTGCTTGATGAAAATGCGTACATGGCTGGTGCTTGCCTGCCTCTCTCTGCTGATTTCCGCCGGCTGGTATTACCGCCACTCCGCCCCTGCCGGCAAACCCCAGCCACGTCAGGTCAACATCAGGGCGCAGACGGTCAGCCAGAGCCTGGCCGAACCCTCCATCAAGCTGGTGAGCAAGCTGGCCGCCAACCGCTCCGTAGTGATAAGCCCCGAGGTGACCGGCCGCATCGTCAAGATTGCGGTGCGCTCCGGCCAGCAGGTCAAGCAGGGGGACGTGCTGATCGCCCTCGACGCCGGCAAGCAGCAGGCGGAGCTGGCCGAGCAGAGCGCCAGCGTGCGCGATGAGAGCCGCAAGCTGCGGGACATGCGCCGGCTGGTGGCGCGCGGCGCCATCACCACCTCCGAGCTGGAAGGGCAGGAGGCCACGGTCGCCCAGGCTCAGGCCCGCGCCGATGCCGCCAAGTACGAGCTCTCCCTGCGCACCCTGCTGGCGCCGTTCGACGGCTCGGTCAGCCTCATCGATCTGAGCGAAGGAGCCCTGGTCAACAGCGGCGACACCCTGCTCCACCTGGACGAGCTGGCCAAGCTGCGGCTCGATCTGGCGGTGCCTGAGCGCTACCTCTCGCTGCTGCGCCCCGGCATGGCGGTGACGGCGACCAGTTCGGCCTGGCCGGATCAACCTTTTCGCGGCGTGCTGGAGACCCTGGACAGCCGCGTCTCCAACGATACCCAGAACATCAAGGCGCGGGTGATCATCCCCAATCCCGACGGTCAGCTGCGCCCCGGCATGCTGCTCAACGTCGAGCTCTCCCTGCCGCCACAGAAGATGACCCTGATCCCGGCCCAGTCGGTGGAGTATGCCGGCGAGCAGCGCTTCGTCTATCGTCTCGAACTCAATGGCAAGGTCAAGCGGGTGCCGGTGGTGCTGGGGGATACCCATGGCGAAGAGGTGTGGGTGACCGAAGGGCTCAAGGTGGGCGATCGCATCGTGGTCGAGGGGCTGGTCAACCTGCGTGACGGCGTCAGCGTGCACGATCTGGCGGAGGTCAAAGGCTGATGTGGCTCTCCGATATTTCCGTGCGCCGCCCGCTGGTAGCGGTGGTGCTGAGCGCGCTGCTCACCGTGTTTGGTCTGGTGGCGTTTTCCAAGCTGACGGTGCGGGAGATGCCGGACGTGCAGACCCCGTCCGTTTCCATCACCACCATGTACGAGGGGGCCGCCCCCGCCGTCATGGAGAGCCAGGTCACCAAGCCCATCGAGGATCAGCTCTCCGGCATCAGCGGCATCAAGAACATCAACTCGGTGACCCGCAAGGGACGCTCTGTCATCACGGTGGAGTTCAAGCTCGGTTGGAACATGGTGGAGGGGATCTCCGATGTGCGCGACGCCATCTCCCGCGCCCGTCCCAAGCTGCCGGACGAGGTGGATGAACCCCTGGTCACCAAGGACAACGGCAACGGCGACGTGGCGGTCTGGCTCAACTTCAGCAGCACCCAGATGGACCGCACCGCCATGACCGACTACGCCAACCGGGTATTGGTGGATCCCTTGAGCCTGGTGGACGGGGTGAGCGAGGTGTCCCTCTCCGGCGATCTGACCCAGGTGATGTACGTGCGACTGCGCCCATCCGACATGGCGGCGCGCGGCGTCACGGTGGCGGACGTGCAGGACGCCCTCAAGCGCGAGAACATCGAGCTGCCGGGTGGCGAGATCCGCAACAACAGCATGACCATGGCGGTGCAGATTGCCCGGCTCTATCACACCGCCGCCGATTTCCAGGCGCTGCAGGTGCGCACCGCCGCCAACGGCCAGAGCATCTATCTGGCCGACATCGCCGATGTGGAGGTGGGGGCCAAGAACGAAGACAGCGCCTACCAGCGCAACGGCCGTGAGAGCCTGGGGATCGGCATAGTCGCCCAGTCCACCGCGAACCCGCTGGCGGTGGCGCAGGGGGTAGAGAAGAAGATGGCCGAGATGCAGCGCTTCCTGCCGGAGGGGGCGACCCTGGAGGTCGACTACGACTCCACCATCTTCATCAAGCAGGCCATCGACGAGGTGTACGAGACCCTGGCCATCTGCGCCGTGCTGGTAGTGGCCGTGCTTTACCTGTTCCTGGGGCAGGGGCGCACCACCCTCATTCCGGCCATCACGGTGCCGGTCTCCCTCATCTCTGCCTTTATCGGTGCCTGGTATCTGGGCTTTTCCATCAACCTCATCACCCTGCTCGCGCTCATTCTTGCCATCGGTCTGGTGGTGGATGACGCCATCGTGGTGGTTGAGAACATTCACCACCATCTGCAGCGCGGCGAGCCGCCCCTGCTGGCCGCCTGGCACGGCACCCGCGAGGTGGGCTTTGCGGTCATTGCCACTACCGCCGTGCTGGTGATGGTGTTCGTGCCCATCGCCTTCATGGATGGCATGGTGGGCCGGCTCTTCACCGAGTTTGCCATCCTGCTGTCGCTGGCGGTGCTCTTCTCGTCGCTGATCGCGCTCACTCTGACCCCGGCCATGGGCTCCTGGCTGATGCGCTCGGTGGATAGACCCAACCGGCTGACGGCGGCGCTCGATCGCGGCCTCGGCTGGGTGGAGAAGCACTATCGCACTCTGCTT
Source organism: Aeromonas sp. A35_P (assembly GCF_002259925.1). Taxonomy (NCBI): domain Bacteria; kingdom Pseudomonadati; phylum Pseudomonadota; class Gammaproteobacteria; order Aeromonadales; family Aeromonadaceae; genus Aeromonas; species Aeromonas sp. A35_P. Next base: position 6,869 of record NZ_NEVB01000024.1, read on the forward strand.
GGTGCCGTGCTGCGTCATTCGCGCTGGACCCCGCTGGTGCTGGTGCTCTGCCTGGGCGGCATCGGCGCCCTGTTTGCCCAGCTGCCCACCAGCCTGACCCCGACCGAGGATCGGGGCGTGCTCTACGTCTTCGTCAAGGGGGCCGAGGGCACCAGCATCGAGCGGATGAAGCGCAACATGCAGCAGGTGGAGGCGGCTATCATGCCGCTGCTTGGCAAAGGGGTGGTGCAGGCCATGAGCTTCAGCACCCCGGCCTTCGGCCGTGGCGGCGATCAGACCGGCATGGCCATCATCCAGCTCACCGACTGGGCCGAGCGGGATGAGACCGCCACCGAATTCGCCAAGTCCCTGAGCGGGCGGCTGGCCGGCATTCCGGACGTGATGATCCGCACCTTCCAGCCGGGTTTTCGCGGTGGCTCCACTGCGGCGGTGCAGTTCGTGCTGCAGGGCTCCGACTATGCCGAGCTCTATCAGCAGGGGCTGGCCCTGAAAGAGGCGGCGGCCCAGAGCGGCCTGATGGAGACGCCGGATCTCGACTACGCCGAGAAGACCCCGGAGCTGCAGGTGACCATAGAGCGGGATCGGGCCAACCAGCTCGGCATACCGGTCTCCACTGTCGCGAGCTCCCTGCAGGCCCTGCTCGGTGGCATCAGCCAGACCACCTATGTGGACAGAGGGGAAGAGTACGACGTCTACCTGCGTGCCAACCAGCGCGACTTCAACGGTGTCTCCGACTTGAGCCGCATCTACCTCAAGGCGGCCAACGGCGAGATGGTGACCCTCTCGACCCTGGCCACCGTCAAGCAGGTGGCGAGCCCGCAGCGCCTCAACCACTACCAGCGCCAGAAGGCGGTGACCCTGACTGCGGATCTGGCGCCGGGCCACACCCTGGGCGAGGCGCTGGATTACCTGGACGGCTGGGCCAATGCCAACCTGCCAAACGGCATGACGGTGGATTATGCCGGCGAGTCCAAGGACTATCGCGACAACCAGGGCGAGATGGTGATGGTGTTCGCTCTGGCTCTGTTGGTGGTCTATCTGGTGCTGGTGGCCCAGTTCGAGAGCATGCTGACCCCGGCGGTGGTGATGGTGACGGTGCCGCTCGGCATCTTCGGCGGCCTGCTCGGCCTCTGGCTGACGGGGCAGGAGATGAGCATCTACAGCCAGATCGGCATGATCATGCTGATCGGCATGGTGACCAAGAACGGCATCCTGATCGTCGAGTTCATCAACCAGTTGCGCCAGCGTGGCGAAGGGTTCGACGAGGCGATCATCGCAGGCTCGGTGCGCCGCTTGCGCCCGATCCTGATGACTTCCCTCACCGCCATCATAGGGGCCGTGCCGCTGATGCTCTCCATGGGGGCGGGGTATGAAAGCCGGATGTCGGTGGGCACCGTGGTCTTCTTCGGATTATCGCTGGCGACCCTGGTCACCCTGCTGCTGGTGCCCGCCATCTACCATCTGCTGGCCAGACGGGCCGGCATGACCGGAGCGCGGGATCAACAGGTGGACGAGGCGCTGGCCGCCAGCGAGGGCGCCTCGCAGCAGGACAAACCGGCCGCCTGATGCGGCCCCCCATATAGGGGCAGAGGCTGGCATGCAAACGGCTGCAGGTTAATATGTAGCCAGTTTGATACTCGAGGTGAGTCATGTTGCCATCAGCCATTTATGAGCCGCTGCCCTTTGCCTACATGGGCAGCGGTTTGCTTTTGTTGGGGATTGCCGATCAGCCGGGGCTGTTGCTGGCCGGGTTGGCACTCTATCTGGCCGGTTCGCTGGCCTGGTTTCGGCGCGGCGCCTATCGCCGCCCAGACAAGCACCGGCTGGCGCGAAAGCAGGGCTGGCCGCTTTGGCTCTACGAGAGCCGGCCGTTTGCGCTGATCCTGCTGGGCCTGCTGATGCTGCGCCTGGCCACCCACCCGGTGTTCCTGGCGCCCGCCCTGGTCTGGTGCCTGCTGGGGGGTTATCAGCTGCTGCAGCGTCACTACAACCGTATCGTGCTGGCCCGCGCCCTGGCCTGAGCCGACCATTGACCCGCACTTTTCAGGCGAGCCCCGCTGGCTCGCCTTTTCCGCATCTATCGTAGGGGCAAAAAGCCGTCGCCCCCGCCTTGCTCTGCCGGTATAATGCGCGACCCGAATTGTTCCAGGTGGTCAAAATGCAGCCGGTTACCAACCTCTTCTCCTATCCCCGTTACTGGGCCGAGTGCTACGGCACGGCGCCCTTCCTGCCTATGTCCCGTGCGGAGATGGACAAGCTCGGCTGGGACAGCTGCGACATCGTGCTGGTGACAGGCGACGCCTACGTGGATCACCCGAGCTTCGGCATGGCGGTGATCGGCCGCATGCTCGAATCCCAGGGTTTTCGGGTCGGCATCATCGCCCAGCCGGACTGGTCATCGAAGGATGACTTCATGCGCCTGGGCAAGCCCAATCTCTTCTACGGGGTGACCGCGGGCAACATGGACTCCATGATCAACCGCTACACCGCCGACAAGAAGCTGCGCCACGACGACGCCTACACCCCGGGGGATGTGGGCGGCAAGCGGCCGGACCGCGCCACCCTGGTCTATACCCAGCGCTGCAAAGAGGCCTATAAAGAGGTGCCGGTGGTCATCGGCGGCATCGAGGCGTCGCTGCGCCGTATCGCCCATTACGACTACTGGTCCGAGACTATCCGTCGCTCGATCCTCATCGACGCCAAGGCCGACATCCTCATCTACGGCAACGCCGAGCGCCCCCTGGTGGAAGTGGCTCACCGCATTGCCGCGGGAGAGACCATCGACACCATGCAGGACATTCGCGGCACCGCCGTCATCCGCAAGGAGCCGCTGCCGGGTTGGCGCGGGGTGGATTCGAGCAAGCTTGACCAGATTGGCCGCATCGATCCCATCCCCAATCCCTATATGGAAGGGGCCCCCTGCGCGGACGATGAAGGTACCGCTCCGGCTGCACAGGAGGCCAAGCCCATCCTGGTGCAGCCGCCAAAGCAAAAGCCGTGGGAGCAGACCTACGTCAAGCTGCCAGCGTTCGAGCGGGTGAAGGAGGACAAGGTGCTCTACGCCCATGCGTCGCGCATCCTGCACCACGAGACCAACCCGGGTTGCGCCCGCGCCCTCTCCCAGGCCCACGGCGATCGCATCATCTGGGTCAACCCGCCTGCCTTCCCGCTCGAAACCGACGAGATGGACGGGGTGTTCGGCCTGCCTTACCAGCGGGTACCGCACCCGGCCTATGGCAACGAGAAGATCCCGGCCTACGACATGATCAAGACCTCGGTCAACATCATGCGCGGCTGCTTCGGCGGTTGTTCCTTCTGCTCCATCACCGAGCATGAGGGGCGCATCATCCAGAGCCGGTCGGAAGAGTCGATCTTGAAAGAAATCGAAGAGATCCGTGACAAGGTGCCGGGCTTTACCGGCGTCATCTCGGATCTGGGCGGCCCCACCGCCAACATGTACAAGCTGCGCTGCAAGAGCCCCAAGGCCGAGCAGACTTGTCGGCGCGCCTCCTGCGTCTGGCCGACCATCTGCCCGCACATGGACACCGACCACAGCCCGACCATCAACCTCTATCGCAAGGCGCGCGACCTCAAGGGTATCAAGAAGATCCTGATTGCCTCCGGGGTGCGTTACGACATCGCGGTGGAAGATCCGCGCTACATCAAGGAGCTGGCCAAGTACCACGTCGGCGGCTATCTCAAGATCGCGCCGGAACACACCGAGGAGGGCCCGCTCTCCAAGATGATGAAGCCGGGCATGGGCAGCTACTACAGCTTCAAGGAGCTGTTCGACAAGTATTCCAAAGAGGCGGGCAAGCAGCAGTACCTGATCCCCTACTTCATCTCGGCCCACCCGGGTACCACGGATGAAGACATGGTGAACATGGCACTCTGGATCAAGTCCAACCGCTTCAAGCTCGATCAGGTGCAGAACTTCTACCCGTCGCCGCTCGCCAACGCCACCACCATGTATTACACCGAGAAAAACCCGCTCAACAAGGTGAGCCGCCAGGGCGGGGACGTGTTCGTGGTGAAAGGGGAGCGTCGCCGTCGCCTGCACAAGGCGCTGCTGCGCTATCACGATCCGGCCGGCTGGCCGATGATCCGCGAAGCCCTGCTGGAGATGGGCAAGAGCCACCTGATCGGCAACGGCCCCGACTGTCTGGTGCCGCCGGAAGGCCGTGGCGAAGCCAAGGCCGAGCGCAGCCGCAGCAAGGGCCTGAAACCTGCCTTGACCCGCCACAGTGCCATCACCCATCAGCGCAGCAATGGGGCTGGCAACAAGGCCGCCCGCAGCGAGGCCGGTGCAGCCAATGCCCCGGTGGCCAGCAGAAATGGCGGCAAGGCCGGCAATGGCAAACCGGTGGGCTCCCAGCTCCAGAAAGGCTCGGGTAACGGCAAGCCCAGTTCGCAAGGTACAGGTCAGGGCGCAGGTCAGAGTGCTGGTAAGAGCAAACCGTTCGGCAAGCCCGCCCATAAGGGTAAAACCCCGACTCGCGCTGGCTCTGCCAAGCCGGGTGCCAAACCTGCCACTCAAGGCGGCAAGCCTGCGGCCAAAGGGAATGGTGCCAAGCGACCGGCGCGGTGATATTTGCTGATTAGCAAAGCGATAGAAATAAAAAGGCGACCATTCGGTCGCCTTTTTATTGTCAATGCATATGAAATGGTATTCACGTGACAACCTTCAACAGAGGGTGATAGTTATACGGTTCCATACCGGACAATAAAACGGTACACCTCGTTGCAATCCAATAATTCCAGCGCACAACGACAGCTGCTTCAATGGAGGATGAAGGGCTTTCACGCCGTATGTTGTGTGTTATTTTGGCCAGCGTTGGCAGTCAGTGAACGGGTAAAGGCAATGGGAAATTCGGCATTTATGCATCGTTTTGACGCATTGGGCGGGCTTGAGCTGCTTGTCGCGGACTTCTCGGATCATCGATTTGACGTGCATTGGCATGACACCTGGTCGATAGGTGTGGTCCTGCGCGGCGCCAATAACAACAGTGCCAAAGGCGATTACGACGGTATCATCAGCCGTGGGGAAATCAGCATCATAGCGCCGGGGCAGATGCATGCCGGGACTGTGCTGGGCGAAGAGGGGTGCCATTACTTCATGTTTTATCCCAGCCATGAGATGTTGCTTGGCGCGGCGGATAACATGGAGATGCCTTTGCCGCCGATAGTGCAGGGAAAACAGGTCGAACATGTGCTTTTAGCGAGCCGGTTGCATGAGACCGCAACGGTATTGACCGCGGCACACTCAACTCATTTTGATCGGGACGTGGTATGGAGCCACTGTGTGGCGGATCTGCTCCAACTATGTTCCCCGCGGCGAGCGCCACGGCTCGACGCCAGCATTGCGCCGGGTTTGCACAGGGCGAAAGAGTATCTGCACGACAACCTGACCCGGGAGGTACGTCTGGATAAACTGGCGCAGGCCGCCGGTCTGTCCAAGTTTCACCTTTGCCGCCAATTCTCGGCAACATTCGGTTTGTCGCCTAACCGCTATCAGCGGCAGCTCCGTTTGCTGCAGGCTAAGGGGCTGTTATCCAAAGGCGGTGACCTTGCGGAAATTGCCATTGCCTGCGGGTTTGCCGATCAGTCGCACTTGGGCAGGGCGTTCAAGTCGACTTATGGTGTGACCCCGCGCGGCTATCGCGACCGGTGCATTTGAGCAATATCGTTCTATCTCGCCGAATGACAGAGGCCGATAATGCGCCTTTTTAACGAAGCGAGAAAACCATGGTCATCGAATTATCCACGCTGGGTTTATTTGCCCTTTCGGCCGCCGTATTAACGTTAATCCCCGGTGCCGATATGCTTTGCGCATTGTCCAACCTGATTACCCATGACCCTCAGCCAGCTTCAAGAGCCGATATGGCATCGGAGGGCTTGCCACGACTGCATGCCCCAATTCAACCAACATGCTTTTGAGGTCAAAACGATGATTAAACCGGAAGCAGTATTCAGCAAGATGTCTCGGTAAATGCTTCGCTCCGAGCGTATGGCAACTGCCCCGCAGCGAGTTCTTCACATTCCCTATCATCGTGTTTACCCAGTTGAATGCCGGATGATCCAGCAAGTCAAGGTTGCCCCCGGTGACAACACCCAGGTGCTCACAATTGGCCTCCTTCACCGCCCTGAAACAGGCCAATCCATCGGATATCACCGCGCTACCACTGGCAACATGCCGTTTTGCCCAATCAGCAATGGACTTGGTTTTGAAACCATCGACCACCGTCATCCGCATCTTGATTGGATGCCCTTCCTTGTTCAGGGCCACTGCTGCCACAAATGGCGTCTTGCCTGCCGCGCCCCGACCCCGTTTGCCACCACGGTGCTCGCCACCCCAGTAGACATCATCGAGCTGAATGATGCCGCTGATGGGCTGCTTGTCATCGGACTCTTTCATGGCTTGCAGCAGCTTGTGCTTGAGCATCCAGGCGGTGTCATATTTGACGCCCAACTGGCGCTTTAGCTCCATCGCTGACAAACCTGTTTTGGTTTGTGACAACAGGTGCA
>NZ_NEVB01000025.1:0-13363 GCF_002259925.1 Aeromonas sp. A35_P
GTCAGGGATAGCCTGGTCCAGGGAGAGTTTGGCAAACAGACGCATTGAGGCAATTTCGTAGAGTGCGTCCTCCATGGCGCCGTCGCTGAGGTTGTACCACTGCTGCATACAGTGAATGCGGAGCATGGTATCGAGTGGGTAGGGACGACGCCCGTTACCAGCTTTGGGATAGACGGGTTCGATGACCCCCAGCATCCTTGGCCATGGGAGCACAGCCTCCATGCGAGCCAAGAATATCTCTTTACGGGTTTTACGGCGTTTGCCATTGAACTCGCAGTCCGCGAAGGTGAGCTGGTGACTCATGCTGAACCTCATCCCTGATGCCAAGTGGGGTTCATGATCTCACATCAAGGACTTGTTCGCACTTTCCTTAACTGAGTTAATGCTTCTGGTAGGAGAGCTTTTGCAGCTAAAAGTTCTCTTTCCCTTTTCTGGTGCTCTGAGTACATAGTGGTAGCAAGAGCAATAATGCTAGCCAAAAGGGCTATCATTGCCGCATTCAAAGTTTGCCATGTGTTCCACACACCCTGCACATAATTCCAGTCTAGGCCGCTAATGTAAAATGGGTAAGCAACCATGGAAGCAAGATATAAAGCGAAAAGGAGTGATACAAAAAATAAGAAATATTTGTTGAACACTATCGTACCTTCAACTAATGACCTGGACCGCTCAAAAATATAACTGAATGCTCGGGAGATATCTATTGTTTCGGGACGTAGGTTAGAATAGCGAAGCGTATTCGGACGATCGCGAAAGTAAGGGCGTTGAGGTGACGCTGATGTTCAGGGTTTCCTGCTTCTCTTGCTATCAGGCTATTCGCGGTAAACGGACGATTACGCTGCGCTAATCGTCCCTACATGATGTGGCATATTGTTACCTCCCCCTCATCCCCAGCCCTTCTCCCCTTGTTTGTGATCAAGAGTGGGAGAAGGGGGCAAACAGGCTCCGCTGATTATGCGTTGGCTCTGTGGTGCGGGTGAATATGAGTGGCTTGGTATTGGCACGGACCATCCCCTCTCCCTCGGGAGAGGGTTAGGGTGAGGGGTTGCTATCTGTGTTGCAGGTTCGAATAGCGCAGCGTATTCGGGCGATCGCGAATAGGAGGTCGCTGCTGATTGCTCCGGACTTCCCCCAGACTTCACCTTCTCTTCACACAGCCTCATTTTCCCCTCACAAATCCCCCGTATCTTCTGCCCACTGCTTAAAAGGCCCGGCTTGCCACAGGGGTGGCGAGAGGGCGGTTGGTTCGAGGGAGCAAGATGATGAAAGGTTGGATGAAGTGTGGATTGGCCGGGGCCGTGGTGCTGATGGCGAGTTTCTGGGGCGGCAGCGTGCGGGCGGCGGGGATCTCCCTCAAGCAGGTGAGCGGCCCTGTCTATGTGGTGGAGGACAACTACTACGTCAAAGAGAACTCCATGGTCTATTTCGGGGCCAAGGGAGTGACGGTGGTGGGGGCGACCTGGACGCCGGATACCGCCCGCGAGCTGCACAAGCTGATCAAACGGGTCAGCCGCCAGCCGGTGCTGGAGGTGATCAACACCAACTACCACACCGACAGGGCGGGCGGTAACGCCTACTGGAAGTCCATCGGGGCCAAGGTGGTATCGACCCGTCAGACCCGGGATCTGATGAAGAGCGACTGGGCCGAGATTGTCGCCTTTACCCGCAAGGGGTTGCCGGAGTACCCGGATCTGCCCCTGGTGCTGCCCAACGTGGTGCACGATGGCGACTTCACGCTGCAAGAGGGCAAGCTGCGTGCCTTCTATGTGGGCCCTGCCCACACCCCGGACGGCATCTTTGTCTACTTCCCCGATGAGCAGGTGCTCTATGGCAACTGCATCCTCAAGGAGAAGCTGGGCAACCTGAGCTTTGCCGATGTGAAGGCCTATCCGCAGACGCTTGAGCGGCTGCAAGCGATGAAGCTGCCGATCAAGACGGTGGTGGGCGGTCACGACTCGCCGCTGCATGGGCCTGAGCTGATTGATCACTACGAGGCGCTGATCAAGGCCGTACCCCAGTCATAAGCCGGCGCGGCGGCAGCCGGAGGACGCGCTGGACGCACTAAAGAAGGCGCCTAGTCGGGCGTTTGTTACAGGGGGACGCCCTTGCCCCCAGTTTCGGGCTGTTCAAGGGCGGCCCCCTTTCATAAGATGGGCCTCTCTTCACGCAGTTGGCGGGCCTTTCGTGATGCACGCAATTCAAGACGAACAACCCGATTCACTTGGCCGCCTCAAGCAGGCTTTCATCACCGGCATGTGGGCGTCCCTTGCCAGCATCATCATCGGCTTCGCCTTCAAGGTGTGGCTGGCGCAGTGGGTGGCCAAGGGGGATCTGGCGCTGTTCAACAGCGTGGTGGATTTGATCTCCCTCTCCTTGATCCTGATGACCGGCTTTCGCTCCTCCATGGTGGTGAGCTACTCCCAGACCAGGAACGATCGGGACATCATCAATATCTTCCGCTACTTCCTTATCGGCATGGTGCTGCTCACCTGGGGGCTGGTGATCCCCTATATCAAGCACGGGCTCCATATCCGGGCCGAATATCTGCAACTGGTGGGAGTCATCTTCGGGCTGGGGCTCAAGGTCTACTTCACCAATCTGGTGGCCATGTACCGGATGTACGGGATCTCCAACCGGGTGACCTGGCTGGAGCCGCTGGCCAACGGCCTGCTGTTTATGGCCTGCTACTTTGGGCTTGGGATGGCTGCGCTCCCTTCGCTCTTCTACGGGCTGACCTTCTCTTCGCTTGGCATCGCCGGCTACATGTATCTGCACCGGCGCCGGGCCATCGCCACCCGGCCGCTGGCCAAGGTCGAGCTTGGCCCCGAGATGCGCAGCTATGTGAAGAAGAGCTTTACCGCCTCCCTCGAGGCGGGGGCCAGCATCCTGATGATCTACATCACGGTACTGCTCACCATCCGCCACTTCAGCCTCGACGAGCTGGGGGATTTTCAGGTGGTGGTGCGCCCCATCTTCACCTATATGACCACCCTGTTCGTCTTCCCCATCTATCGCTTCGTGCTGCCTGAGCTGGCGGTCAATATGCGCAGCGGCGATCACCGCCAGATCCGCCTGATCCGGCGCTGGATCTTCCGCCTCAGCGCCATCGTCAGCCTGGTGTTCTTTCTGGTGATGCTGCTGGCGGGCAAGCCGCTGGTGTCGCTGCTGTTCCCGGCCGACTATCTGGGGGCCGTGCCGGTGCTGCTGCACTTCTCTCTCTTCTTCATCTTCATGATGCTCAACGGCTACCAGCTCGCCTACCTCAAGGCCCACGGCCACTTTACCCAGAGCCTGCTGATCCGCGCGGTGGGCATAGTGGCGCTGGTGGCGGCCTACTATCTGGTGGCCCGCTTCACCAGCAACGTGGTGGCCATTATCGTGGCGCTGGGCCTCGGTTATCTGGTGATGTTCGTGCTCTCAACCCTGGCCGAGCAGCGCATCCTGCGGGCCCTGCCGCCTGTGCTGGCCACCGATTCATAGCAGCCTGCGGTTAGCCGAAAAATAAAAAACGCCCGCTCGGGCGTTTTTTTTATTGGGTCGCGAATACAGGCTAAGCGCCGTTTGCGGGTTACAGCAGCATGCCAACGGCCAGCCGGTTGAAGGCATTCATCAGGGCGGCCGCCAGGGTCAGGTCCGAGATCTCGCGATCGGAAAAGTGGGACTTGAGCGGTGCGTAGCGCTCGTCCGGTGCGCCTGCCTCATGGACATAAGTGAGCGTCTCGGCCCAGGCCAGGGCAGCGCGCTCGCGTTCGCTGAACAGGTCGCTGACCCGCCATCCCGCCAGACAATCGAGTTTCTGCTGCGACACCTCGCACTCGCGCAGCGCCTTGGCGTGCATCCCTAGGCAGAAGGCGCAGCCGTTGATCTGCGAGATGCGCAGATAGACCAGCTCCAGCAAGGGGGCGCCGAGGGGGCCCGCGGCCAGGGCGTCGCTGGTGGCGCGCAGCCCTTGATAGGCCTCGGCTGACAGGGTGGAAAAGGGAAGTCTTGGCTGAGTCATGGCAGTACTCCAAGGTGGTGTGGATCGGCAAGCCGGCTAAACAGGGGCTGCTGTGCCAGCAGCGCGCGGTTGGTGTCGATGGTCTGGCGCACCGCCTCGTCACCGAACACCAGTCCCTGCAGATAGAAGAAATGGATGTTGAACAGCCCCAGGGTGTTGAGCGCGTGGCGCAGGTAGGGGGTCAGGAAATCGGGTTGCCCGGCTCGCGGGCCCTGATGAAAGCCGCCCGATCCCACCAGGACGTAGACGGGGCGGTCGGCCAGCAGCCCCAGCTTGCCCTCGGTACTCGACCGGAAGGTGCGATGGATGCGCAGCACATAGTCAATCCACAGCTTGAGGGCGGCCGGCAGGGTGAAGTTGTGCAGCGGGGTGGCGATGAGCAGGGCATCGCTCTGCTCCAGCTCCCGGATCAGCGTCTCGGAGAGGGCCAGCTCGGGGGCGTCAAAGGGGGTGGCCGTGGTCAGCGCCTGCACATAGGCCTGGCTCAGGGCGGGCAGGGGGTCAGTGCCAACAGGGCGTTCGACCAGTGCGAGGGCCGGGTGCGCTTGCCGCAGACAGGCCACCAGATCCAGCGCCAACCGGTTGGCATGAGAGGCAGCTCCCTGGGCGCTGGCATTGATCAGCAGTACCTGGTTCATGGGCGCAGATCCTCGCAAAAATGCATCCCGCGGGAGAGCAACCCGCAGCGAAAGTAGAAGCGCTGGGCCAGCGCATTGTGCAGGCCGGTATCGAGCACAAGGTGATCGCACCCCAGCCGCAGGGCTTCGGCGCGCACGGCGTCCAGAAGCTGCGCCCCCAGGCCGCTGCGCTGCAGGTCGGGACTGACGACGAGGTCGTCGATATAGACAAAGCGCCCGTAGATGAGGTTTTCCTGCAGGCGATAGCCGGCCAGGCCGACGATGCGTTCGGCGTCCCGTGCACCCAGCAGGCGATAGCCTTGTTGTGTCTGCCTGGTGAGCTGCGCCACATAGCGCTCCGGGCAGCTGAGGTGGGGACGCAGCTGCTGCATCAGGGCGAAGCTGGCGGCAAAGGCCGCCTCGTCATCGAGGGGGTGGAGGGTGTGTGCCACATCCGGTGTCCATGCTGGGGTGATGAGGCACTGTATGCCCGTCATGGACCCGGTCACAGGGCCAAAAACGGTGTAAATGAGTAGGCCATGTGGCCGTGCGGAGGGAGCCTGGGCTCCCTCACCGGATCAGCGGCGGGCCTTGCTCTTGTTGCCAGCGAGCGCCTGTTTTCTGGCGCGCTGCTTCTGGGCCGCCTTGCTGCTGCGGCGTGGCTCGGGGTCGAAGCGGGTGAGATCCGGCTCAAAGCCCGGGAACCACTGCTGGGGCAAACGGGTGTCGAGCACGGCCTCCACCTTCTCCAGCAGCGGCGCATCTTCCGGGCTGAACAAGGTGATGGCGAGCCCCTTGTTGCCGGCGCGGCCTGTACGACCGATGCGATGCACGTAATCCTCCGCCACAAACGGGAATTCCATATTGATCACGTAGTTGAGATCCGTGATGTCGAGGCCGCGGGCCGCCACGTCGGTGGCCACCAGTGCCTGCAGGGTGCCGGCGCGAAACTCCAGCAGCACCTTCTCCCGCGCGCCTTGTGACAGGTCACCGTGGAAGGCCAGCGCATTGATGCCGGCCTTGCCGAGCTGCTGGGCCAGCTTGTCGGCCCCCTGGCGGGTGCGGCTGAAAATCAGCGCCGGTGCCCAGCCCTTTACCTTCAACATGTGCTCGACCAGCGCCAGCTTGCGATCGCCATCCACCGTATAGACCCGCTGCTCCACCTCGGCCGCCGTGGTGTTGCGCGGTGCCACTTCGATAAGAGCCGGGTCACGCAACAACACCTTGCTGAGGGCAAACAGGTTGTCATCGCAGGTGGCCGAAAACAGCAGGGTCTGACGATCCGCCGGGATTTGCTTCAGCAGCGCCTTTATCTCGTCCATAAAACCCATGTCGAGCATGCGGTCCGCCTCGTCAAACACCAGATGACGCAGCGCCGCCAGACTCAGCGCCCCCTGGCGCAGATGGTCGAGCAGCCGGCCCGGGGTGGCGATCAGGATATCCACGCCGTTTTTCAATGCCTCGACCTGGGCGGCGATACTCACCCCGCCGTAGACCAGCGTGCTGGTGAGGTCGGTGCCCTTGGCGTAGCGGGTGACGCTCTCATGCACCTGCACCGCCAGCTCGCGGGTCGGCACCAGCACTAGGGCGCGGATGGGGCGGGGGATATCGCTCGTCGGGTGTTGCAGCAACTGCTCCAGCAGCGGCAGTACGAAGGCGGCGGTCTTGCCGGTGCCGGTCTGGGCACCCGCCATCAGATCGCGCCCCGCCAGAATGAGCGGGATGGCACTGGCCTGCACCGGGGTCGGCGCGGCGTAGCCAAGCTCGGTCAGGGTCTGCTGCAGGCGGGGGGAGAGCGCCAGGTCGGCGAAGGAGGCAATGGACATAAGGGTACCCGTCGGGATGGGCGCGGCCACGCCGCGCTGGAAACAGTCTTGATGGTCGGCATGGTAACAGATGCGGGGCTGCGGGCAGAAGGCGCCGCCGGCTCAGCGGCAGTGAAACACCTCCTCCAGCGCATCCACCACGGCGCGCACCCGGCTGGCTTTTTGCAAGTCGGGGTGGAGCACCAGCCAGATGTCGACCGGATCGCACAGGGTGGGCAGCACGCGTACCAGATCCGGCTCCTTGTCCGCCAGAAAGGTGGAGAGCAGGGCGATGCCGAGCCCCTGGCGAGCTGCCGCCAGCAACAGCAGCTGGGCGTTGCACTGCAGCACCACGTTGGGCTCATGCAGCGGCTCCCCGCACAGGCTGTGCCAGTGGCGGGAGACCAGCTCCCTGGCAAACAGCAGCAGGGCATGCTGGCTGAGAGCGTGGCCGCTCTTGGGCGTGCCGTGGCGGGTCAGATAGTCGCGGGAGGCGTAGAGCCCCATTTCTATGGTGGTGAGGCGCTTGATCACCAGCTCGTCGTTGTCCGGGCGCAGCCCGCGAATGGCGAGATCGGCCTCCCGGTAGGCGATGTCGCTGACGCTGACTGCGGTCTGCAGGCTGAGCCGGATGCCGGGGTGGCGCTCGCGCAGCAGGGTGAGGGCGGGCAGCACGAAGGCCTGGGCGAGGGTGTCGGTGGTGGCGATACGCACCTCGCCGCACAGGCTCTGATCGCCGGCGCTCGCTTTGCGTTCGATGGCCTTGATGGCCTGCTCCATGGCGCTGGCATCCGCCAGCATGGCCTCGCCGAGGGGGCTGGCATCCGCCAGCATGGCCTCGCCGAGGGGGCTGAGATCATAGAGCTTGGGGGTGCGGATAAAGAGCTTGGAGCTGAGGTTCTGCTCCAGCGCCGTGATGCGGCGCCCCACGGTGGCCTGATCGACCCCCAGTACGCCGGCGGCGCCGCGCAGGGTGCCCTGCCGTGCCAATGCCAGAAAAAACCGCGCGTCGTCCCAGTTGATCATCGAACCTCCCGTTTGTCAGCCCCTGTTGGAGCTTGCTCATTAGAAGCCAGCGCCGGCGGGAGCACAAGGCGAGAGTGCACTCGCCTGTATGCAGATAGATGCCACCGACATGCATTATTGAAGCAGGCTGATGCATTTGTGTTGCTGTCGAGGGGCCGCGGCGGGCGCTATCATGGCGCCTCTCGTCAGCGGCCTTGCCCGCCCTCATCGGAGCCTTGCATGTCATCATCCCTCTGTGCCGCCGCCCCCGCTGCGGCGGCTACCTCCCATCGCGCCATCCTGCTGTTTCTGCCGCTGGCGTTGATGTCGGCGCTGCTCAACAGCAGCGTGCCCACCCCCCTCTATCCCCACTATCAGCAGGTGCTGGCCCTGAGCGATGTCAGCCTCACCCTCATCTATGGCGGCTATGCGGGCGGGGTGCTGATCTCCCTGTTCGGGGTGGGCAATCTGGCGGGCAGGGTGAGTGATCTGCGCGCCATGATCCTGCCGGCCCTGCTGGCGGTACTGGGGGGCGCCTTGCTGTTCTCCCTCGCGGACTCCTTCTGGTCGCTGTTGCTGGCGCGGGTGCTGGCCGGGATCGGCACCGGCGCCCTGACCGGCGCCGCCAATGTGGCTCTGCTGCGCTTCGGCCCACGCGATGGCGGCAAGCGAGCCGCCCTCAGCGCGACCCTCTCCTTCACCGCCGGGCTGGCGCTCGGCCCGGTGTTCAGCGGGTTGGCGCTGCAGCTGGAGTTCTATCCGACCCAACTGCCCTTCCTGCTCATCATGGGGCTGGCGGCCTGCGCCATGGCGGGGGTGGCATTGAGCTGGCCCGCCCGCGTGCAAGGGGTGCCGGCTGCGGCAACGCAGCAGGGCAGGGGATCGCTGGGGAAGGGGCTCAAGGCTACCGGGGCGGCTTTCTTCATCTGTGCACTGGCGCTGTTTACCGCCTGGGCGGTGGCGGCCAGCGGGTCACCCTCCACCATGGCGGCAAACTGGCCGAACAGCTGCTCCAGGCTCTCCCGGCTCAGTTCACGACTGCCGAGCACCTCGGCCAGCGGCAGCGGCGCCTGCAGGGTCACCACCTCATGGGGCGGCACCTCGGCGGCCAGCGGCATCAGCACGTCCTCCACCACCATGATGGCCTGCTCCAGCTCCAGCGCGCTCGGTGGATCCCGGCGAAACGGGCCCGGCGTCATGGCTTCGAGGCCGAAGCCCAAGTCGCGGGTGAAGCGGGTGCCGTCGGCCCGGGTCAGCTGCAGCTGGCTGCTGTGTTCCCCCAGGCTGAGCAGGATGGCGGTCTGGTTGCGGGTCATGGGGTCTCCTTAGTGGCGGTCGCGACTCAGCCCTATCCATACACCCGCCGCGACCTGCTGGCGAGGGCTTTCGGTGCCCCCCATCCGGGGAATGCGGCTTGCAATATGTGGAAGTGATGGCATTCTGGATGTCTAGATGGTTGTTTTGTCGTTACCTTCAGGAGTTCAGATATGGATATTCGTACCGCCCCCCGTGCATTTGCGCTCGCCCTGTTGCTGGCCAGCGGCCTTGCCACCGCCAACGAGGCGCTGGTGATCCAGACCGACTTCGGTCTCAAGGATGGCGCCGTCTCGGCCATGAAGGGGGTCGCCTTCGGAGTGGATCGCACCCTGCCGCTCTATGACCTGACCCACGAGATCCCGGCCTACAACATCTGGGAAGCCTCCTACCGTCTCTATCAGACCCTGCAGTACTGGCCCAAGGGGACCGTGTTCGTCAGCGTGGTGGATCCGGGGGTCGGCACCGATCGCAAGTCGGTGGTGCTCAAGACCAAGAGCGGCCACTACATCGTCAGCCCGGACAACGGCACCCTGACTCTGGTGGCGGAGCACTTCGGCATCGATACCGTGCGCCAGATCGACGAGAAGACCAACCGCCTCAAGGGCTCCGAGAAGTCCTACACCTTCCACGGCCGCGACGTCTACGCCTACACCGGCGCCCGGCTCGCCTCCGGTGCCATCAGCTACGAGCAGGTGGGCCCGAAACTGCCTGCCGAGGTGGTGAAGATCCCCTATCAGCCGGCGGTGGCCGAGCAGGATGGCACCCTCAAGGGCACCATTCCGATCCTGGACGTGCAGTACGGCAACGTCTGGACCAACATCGACGACAGCCTGCTGACCAAGGCGGGGATCAACAAGGGTGACAACGCCTGCATCAAGATCAGCGAAGGGGATGCGCTGAAATACGAGGGCAAGGCCCCCTACGTCAGCAGCTTTGGCGATGTGCCGGAAGGCCAGCCGCTGGTCTACCTCAACAGCCTGCTGCAGGTATCGGTGGCGCTGAACATGGACAGCTTCGCCGCCAAGCATCAGGTGCAATCCGGCGCCAACTGGCATATCAGCCTGAAGAAGTGCTCATAAGCACTGGCCAGCACCAACAATGACAAGGGCGCTGCGGCGCCCTTTCCATTACCGGTCCAGCGGTGGGCCTTACTGCCCCTTGAGCGGGGCGGCGGCAGGTTGAAGCCGGATGGGCTGGGGCGGCAGCTCGCGCACGCTGACCACCACCTCATAGCGTTTGTCGGCTTCGGCCGGCGGAATGTTCTTGAACAGCGCCTGGGCGGTGGCCTGAGGATCCTGGCCCAGCTTGCTGGCGTGATAGAGGGGGGCGGGTAACGCCGGCGGGCGCACGTCGGGGCGACCGGCTGGCGGGGCTGGCAGTTCGCAGGCCTGGGCCGACAGGCTGGCAAGCAGCAGGGTGAGTGCGAGGGGGGAACGTGACATGGGGATGACTCCATCCAGGGAAGATGGCCCATCAAACGCCAGGCCGGCCGCCATCTCAACGGCTTTTACGCTCCCTTTTCACCCTCTTTACAGTCATGACAACGGGCGCCTGGGCGCCCGTTGTGGATCCTGGCAACCGCGGGACTCAGAACTCGTTGGAGAGCGCCTTGTACCCCTTGACCAGATCGATGTTGGTGTGGGCCACGTCCTCGGAGAACTCGGCGGCATCCACCGAGACCCGCGGGATATGGTCCAGATCGCTCTGCTGGTTGATGCGGGTGGTGGAGGGGACGTAGAACTCCGGCGGCAGATCGCAGCCGTCCACCACCGAGTTGTGGCGTACCACGGCGCCGTCACCTATGTGGCAGTTGAACAGCACGCTGTTGAAGCCGATGAACACCCGGTTGCCCACTTCGCACGGCCCGTGGACTATGCTGCGGTGGGCGATGGAGGTGTACTCGCCGATGGTAACCGCAGCGCCGGACTTGGAGTGGATGACGACCCCGTCCTGAATGTTGGAGTTGGCGCCGATGACGATGGGCTCCATGTCGCCGCTGGCATCCACCTCGTCGGCGCGGATCACCGCATAGGGGCCGACAAACACGTTCTCCTTGATGATCACCTTGCCACAGATGATGGCTGTCTTGTCGATATAGGCTGACTCGTCGATGACCGGCAGATGGCCGGAGGGATTCTTGCGGATCATGTTACATCCTGTTGAAGAGGAAAGCGGACGGGAAACAGGCCGGACGTGCGGGCCCGCCGGAGAGTCAGCTTACGCCTCGGTGCCGGGAGGGGAAACCCTTTACTGGTCTGACCCCGACATTGGCCGGCGCCCCGGCAGGGTGTTCCCTTTGGGCAAAATATGGGAGCATGGCCGTTCCCGAGGGCGAAACGGCCCGCTCGACACTATTTGCATAACCCTGGATACCCAAGATGAAGAAGATTGTTGTGCTGCTCGGCATGCTGCTGGCCCCCTGGTTCTCCTCTGCCGTGCAGGCCAAAGGGGAGGCCGGCGAGTTTGACTACTACGCCATGGCGCTCTCCTGGTCACCGGAGCACTGCGCCATCAAGCCGGCCGACCGGGACCAATGTTCCCGCCAGCTGGGATTCGTGCTGCACGGGCTCTGGCCCCAGTACCAGCGCGGCTACCCGAGCAGTTGTACCCGCGAGCGGCTGGATCCGGCGATGGAGCAGCAGTTTGCCGGCCTCTATCCCAGCCGCTTTCTCTATCGCCATGAGTGGGAGAAGCACGGCACCTGCTCCGGCCTGAGCCAGCACGATTTTCATCAGCTGGCCAGCGACTTGCGCCAGAAAGTGAAGATCCCGGCCGCCTATCAGTCTCCCGCCGAGCCGCTGCGCAAGAGCCGCTTCCAGCTCAAGGCGGATCTGGCCAGTGCCAACGACTGGCTGGCCCCGGACAACATCACGGTGGCCTGCGCCGACGGTGGCCGCTTCCTGCGGGAGGTCTATATCTGCCTCAACAAGGAGGGGACCGATGCCGTCACCTGTTCCGACGAGATGCAAAAGCGCGAGTTGCGCTCCTGCGGCCAGCCGGACTTCCTGCTGCGCAGCGTACGTTGACCACTTATCTTCATCAGGCCCCTCGCGGGCCTGATGTGCAATGAGGGTATGGGAAAGGAGTCTGATCAATGAAGAGCAAGCAAGGATTTTCGGGTGAAGAGCGGGCGCTGCTGCTCGGCGTGAAAGGGGTGGGGCCCACCGTCATCGGGCGACTTGAACAGCTTGGCTACCACACTCTGGTGCAATTGGCCGCGGCCGACACTAGCCATATCGTGCAACTGGTGGCCAGCATGTTGGGCTCGACCTGCTGGCAGAACAGCCCGCAGGCCCGCGCGGCCATCGATGGGGCCATCGCGCTGGCGCGCAGCCAGGTCGGTGGCATCACTCCCGAGCGGCAAGAGGCGACATCATGACGCTGTTTGCCAAACTGGGGCTGCGCTACCCCATCATTCAGGCCCCCATGGCCGGTGTTCAGGACAGCGCGCTGGCACTGGCCGTGACCCGGGCCGGCGCGCTGGGCTCATTGCCTGCAGCCATGCTGAGCCTTGCCACCTTGCGCGAAGAGCTGAACCGGCTGGCGGCAAGCGGGGGGCCATTCAACATCAACTTCTTCTGTCACCGGCAGGAGGCGCCGGATCCCGCCGCCCAGGCCCGCTGGTTGCAGCGGCTGGCGCCCTACTATCACGAATACAGCGTGCGCGACACTGCCGGTATGGCCGCCCCCAGCCGGGCTCCGTTCAATGCCGAACATGCTGCCATGGTGGCCGAGTTCAAACCGGCCGTGGTCAGTTTCCACTTCGGGCTGCCCGAGCCCGAGTTGCTGGCCCGGGTGAAGGCCTGCGGAGCCAAGGTGTTTGCCAGCGCCACCACGGTCGCAGAAGCCCGCTGGCTCGCCGACCATGGCGCCGATGCCATCATCGCCCAGGGGCTGGAGGCTGGCGGCCATCGCGGTCATTTCCTCGAGGACGATCTCAGCCTGCAGCAGGGCACCTTTACCCTGTTGCCACAAATAGTCGAGGCGGTGAGGCTGCCGGTCATCGCCGCCGGCGGCATTGTCGATGGCCGCGGCATTCGCGCCGCACTGGCGCTGGGAGCCAGTGCCGTGCAGATGGGCACCTCCTTTCTCTGCTGTCATGAAGCCACCACTTCAACCCTGCACCGGGCGGCGCTGCACTCGCCGGCAGGGCAACACACGACGCTGACCAACCTGTTCAGTGGTCGCCCGGCTCGCGGCATCGTCAATCGCCTGATGCGAGAGTTGGGCCCGCTGTCCGAATCTGTGCCTGCTTTTCCTCATGCCAGCGGCGCCCTGGCACCGCTGCGCAGTGCAGCCGAACAGCGGGGGGATGCAGGGTGCTCGCCGCTCTGGGCCGGCCAGAATGTCTCCGGTTGCCGTGACTGGCCGGCTGCCGAGCTGATCTCGCTTTGGGTAAAAGAAGCAGGGTTGGCTGACGTTATGCCTATATAGGAAGCCAAAGCGAGCGCTGGGTCGGGTGGGAGGTCAGAAAAGAGGGGAGAGAAGAAGACTCGGACCCCCTGTTCTACTCACTATCTGTGGATAAGTTTGTATAAAAGCTGTGCCTGGATATGAATAACTAAAAAAGTGCAGTTTTTTGCAATTTTATTGCAGGGGAGGGGTTGCCAGAACGAATT
>NZ_NEVB01000026.1:0-12910 GCF_002259925.1 Aeromonas sp. A35_P
GAATCGTCTTCGGTGATCCTTGGCAAGGCCATCCGGCTCCGATTGCTCGAGTTGTAGACTATAACACCCTCTTGCGGGTTAGCCGTCAACGCACAGTGGTCACTGTTTTTACTATTTGTTGATATGGATATTTGTGGTGTGGGAGAGCGGCATCACGTTTATGTGTTTTTTGTCAGTTAGCCAAAATCCCGACTGATATCAATCAATGAATAATTCCCTTTGAGCACCATAAAATACTCGCATTCCAGTTTTTGTTGCGGAGTGTTGATGATCCAGTGGTTGATTAATCGGCGTTATTACCTTTTGACCTCGTTGACCCTCTTGTTGGGGGCCCTGGTGCTGGTGGTCACCCTCACCCTGGCGACGGCCAGCTATCTGCGCAGCATCGACAAGACGGTGACTGGCTACGGTCACATGCTCTCCTCTCTCGAAGCGGCCCTGATCCACGAGCTGGTGCTGGCCAACCAGCGTCAGATCGCCGTGCTGGAGGCGTCGCTGGACAAGGCTGCCATCGCCCGCGGCGAGCCGGCCGACAACCCGCTCTGGGCCATTGCCCACCAGATCAAGCGCGACAGCCACTACATCTACTTCTATCACCCGCAGACGGATCGCCTCAGCAGCTACCCGGCCTGGCAGCAGCCGGTTGAGTATCGCGCCGCCAGCCGCCCCTGGTATCGGGCCTTGTCGATGCCGGGGGCGGATCTCGTCTGGCTCGGCCCCTATCCGGAGTTCGGCTCGAACAAGCCGATCCTGACCCTCATCAAGCGGGTGCGGGGGCAGGATGGCCAGCTGCTCGGCCTGCTGATGGTCGACATGTCCTTCAACACCATAGAGCAGGCGCTGCAGCGGGCCATGGGCGGCAACCGGGCGGCCATCTACCTCAGTGCACGGGAGGACGGCAAGCTGGTGGTGGGCAGCAACATGGCGCTCTATCAACCGTCAGCGGCCGAGCCGGGGGGCGCGGACAAGGGGCTGGCGGTGATCCGGCACGGTAGCCACCTGCGTCGCGAGCTGGAGGAGATCGACTGGGATCTCAACATCTATCTGCCACCCGAACTGTTTCATGACGATCTTGAAGAAGCCCTGCTGATGGTGGCGCTGCCGCTGCTCCTGCTGTTTGCCATCTGGTTTTGCAGCATCAACTTTCTGGTGCGGGTGTTCAATCAGGAGCAGGCCCTGGTGGCGGGTTCGCTGACCGGCATAGTGCAGGATCCGACCCAGGCCAGGAGACCCGGCCGGCTGAAGACCTGGTTCGTACACGACAGCCTCAGCGAGATAGATCAGGTGCGGGCGAGTTTTCTGCAGGGGCAGGATGCGCTGCTGCACGACCCCCTCACCGGCATCATGAACCGGCGGGCCTTCACCCTGCGTCGCGCCGAGCTGGAAGAGCGCGCGACACCCCACTGGCTGCTGCTGTTCGACGTGGATCACTTCAAGCGCATCAACGACAGCTGGGGGCATGCGGTGGGGGATGGCGTGCTCTGCCGGGTGGCCGAGCTGCTGGTGACCGAGCTTGGCAGTGGCGGCGTCTTCAGGATCGGGGGGGACGAATTTGCTGCGCTGCTGACCTGGCCGCGCAACGAGCTGGAGGCGGGGCTGACCCGGTTGCTGGCCAGGGTGCGCAACCAGCGCTGGCGCGAGTTTCATGAGCCGGTCACCCTGAGCGTGGGCGGCGCTCACAGCATGGAGGACGGGGCCCTGCTGTTCGAGCGGGCCGACGCGTGTCTCTACCGGAGCAAACGGCTGGGGCGCGACGGCTGGTCGCTGACGCAGTGACCCCGGCCGGACGGAGATGCTGACAGATCCTGTCATATCGATCATGGGTGAGCGGGGGGGCTCTGCCTGGTGGCCCGGCGACTGCCCCCGCTGTCATTTCACAGCATCCGTTTTTTGGTAATAAAATTCAATATGTTAAGCTTGATTTGGTCAGCGCTGCAGGCAGTGCCTGGCCGGGTGTCGCTCTGCTGCGACAGTGGCGCCCTCTGCCGGGAATCGTATAGTTCGGGGAAATTAATCAGGTTTGACAGGAGTACCCCATGGAGATGAACAAGCACGGCATGCGCGCCCTGGCCCTGTTGGGCTCACTGCTGCTGGCCAGCGGTGCGGCGCAGGCGTCGGAGACCCTCAACACCATCCTGGGCGGCGGTGCGGCCGGCGGCGCGGCCACGGCCAACAAGGGCAACAAGAATGAAGCTGCCCTCGGCGGGGCCGTCGGGGCACTGGGCGGGGCCGCCATCGGCAAGAGCGTGGGCGGCAGCACGGGTCAGCTGATCGGGGCTGGCGTGGGCGGGGCCAGCGGATCTGCCATCGGGGCCAAGACCGGGGATGGCCACAAGAGCAACGATCGCTACTATGACGATGACCACAGGTACTACAAGAAACACAAGAAGCACAAGAAACACAGATGGCACGACCATGATTGATCGCCGCCAGCATTGAGAGAGGGGCCGATGGGCCCCTCTCTCGTTTTGGTCGCCAGAGGGGTCACACCAGCCGGTGCTGGCGGCGCCCCTCGGCGAAGGCGTTGATGTTGTCGATCAGCTGATCGGCGAGGCGCTGCATCGACTCCTCGCTGGCCCAGGCCACGTGAGGGGTGAGGATGAAGTGGGGGTACTGCAGCGCCTTCATCAAGGGGTGGTCGGGGGGCGGCGGTTCGACGCTCGCCACGTCGAAACCGGCGCCGCCGAGGCGACCATTGGCCAGCGCTCGCAGCAGGGCCTCCTCGTCCACCAGACCGCCGCGGCCGACGTTGATCAGCAGGGCACCCGGCTTCATCAACCCCAGCTCCCGCTCGCCGATGAGGTTGCGGGTATAGGGGGTGAGCGGGCAGTGCAGGCTGATGACGTCCGCGCTTTGCAGCAGCTCGTCCAGCGGCAGCCGATCCTCGTCGTGGCTGGCGCCGACCTGGCTCTGGGCGTAACGCACCTCCATGCCGATCCCCCTGGCCCGCTCGCCGAGGGCCTGACCGAGCGTCCCCTTGCCGATGATGCCGAGCCGCTTGCCGTGCAGATCCGTGATGTGGTGATCGAAGAAGCAGAACTGGCCGCTCTGCTGCCAGCGTCCCTCCAGCAGCGACTGGCGCCAGCAGAAGAGGTTGCGAGCCAGGGCCAGCATCAGCGCCATGGCGTGTTCCGGTACCGAGGGGCCCGAGTAGTTGCGGATGTTGCAGACACCGACATTGGCGGCGCGGCACGCCTCCAGATCCACGTTGTCGCTGCCGGTGGCCGCCAGCGCGATGAGTTTCAGGTCCGGCAGCCGGGCCAGCTCGGCGGCGCCGATGCGTACCTTGTTGATGATGGCGATGCTGGCATCTTTGAGTCGCTCTACCACCTGCTCGGGGGCCGTGCTGGGGTAGCTCTGCCAGTGGTGGGGAAAGTCGGGGTGGCGCAGGGTGATGCCGGTATCCAGGGTATCGCTGTCGAGAAACACAATTTGCTGCATGAAGCCTCCTGCCGTTGAGGCGTCCATGATGCCAAACATCGGCGGCAAAGGGCCAGTTTGCTGCACCTCAAGGCCTTGGCAATCGTGCCGGATGTGAGACAGGCGGCATTTTTGGCGTCAGAGCCAGCCGAGGTGGGTGAGCCAGCCCTGGATCCGGGTCGGCGTTTCATCCAGCTCCAGCAGGGCGTAGGGGCGGTAGTTGAGCTTGTGGCTGCGGCGGCTCTCGCTTCTGCGCGCCTCGGCGGCCAGCAGTGGCCAGCGTCCGCCATCCTCCTGATAGAGGTCGAGGGTCGGCATGGTGGCCTGCGCGATCTCCTTGGCGAAGACCTGGTTGCTCTGCTGGTCGGGGAAGAAGCCGTCGAGCAGCACCAGCGCATCGGGGGCGGGCAGCTGTTCGCTGGCGATGAGGTGGGTGGCCCAGGCGGCGCCGGTGCCTTGCGCCAGTATCAGCTTGAAGCCCCCCTCCTGCAGCTTGGCATCTCCCAGCTTGCTGATGCGGGTGGCAAATTGCTTGCGAAAGTCGTCGATGGCCTGCTGCTTTTTCTCGGCGGCGGGGTCCAGTTCGGTCTGCTGGGGCGAGGGGAGCAGCAGCAGGGTGTCGAAGCCGAGCCGGCCGAGGGCCCGGGTCAGCTGCCACAGCTGGCCGCTGCGCTGCCAGTCGGGCAAGAGGATGGCGAGCCCCACGTAGCTGTCGCTGTCGTGCTTGGCAAACAGCACCGTCTGCTTGTCGATCTGGGTGCTGTTGGGCAGTCCCTGCCAGTCGTTGTTCTGCCAGTAGTCGAGGGGCGTGAGCGGTGTGCCCTCGCTGGCCTGCAAGGGGTTGCCTGCCTGCAGGGTCAGTAACAGCAGTGATAAGAACAGTTTGGCCATAGTGCGCTCCCCCGGTTATTCGGGTTAGCGGCACCAGGCCGGTTTTCTGAAGGGGGAAGTGGCAGCGTTAGCGTGGCGGTCGCTTGAGGCTTGCCAGCCCGGCCAGCTGGCGGTTGTGCAGGGGCGAGAGCAGCAGCAGGGCGCTGACGGCGCCAATCAGGGCGAAGAACATGTCGGACTGGGTATCCCAGGGATCGCCCTGGGTGCCGAGAAACTCATCCGCCCCCTGGCCGAGCGCAAGGGCGGCCCCCCACTCGATGAACTCGTAGGTGGCGCTGATGGCGAGCACCACGCAGACCACCAGAAACGCCAGCATGCGTCGGCCCTGTACATGGCCCCCGCGCAGCAGGATCTCCCGGCATACCAGGGCGGGCACGAAGCCCTGGAAGAAGTGGCCAATCTTGTCATAGGGGTTGCGACCGAGCTCGAGCCACTGTTGCAGTTCGAACCCGAGTGGGACGCGGGCATAGGTGTAGGCGCCGCCCAGCATCAACACCATGGCGTGCAGGGTGATGCACAGATAGAGCAGGCTGGTGAGCGGAAAAGAGCGGTGCGTCAGGACAAGCAGCGGCATGGCGATGAGCACGGGGGCGACCTCCATCAGCCAGGTCGCCCTGTCATAGGGTTGCCAGCCGGAGAGGGCCAGCAGTAGCAGGGTCAACAGCAGTAACAGCGCTTTGTGCAGGGATGTCATGGGGCGCTCCGGGGTATGGCACAAGCCAGCATGCTCCATTTAGCCATGTTTGCGCCGCGAATACAGCAGGGGCCGATGCGCCCATAAAAAAAGCGAGCCGACGGCTCGCTTTTTTACCACTGATCCAAGGGGTCAACTTAGTTGACGCGACGCTTGAACTCACCGGTGCGGGTATCGATTTCGATCTTGTCACCGATCTCTACGAAGGCGGCAACGGCCAGCTCGTAGGTGGTGCCCTTCAGACGGGCAGGCTTGGTCACTTTACCGGAGGTGTCGCCACGGGCAGCCGGCTCGGTGTACTCAACTTCGCGCACGATGGTGGTCGGCAGTTCTACGGAGATGGCTTTCTCGTTGTAGAAAGTCACTTCACACAGATCTTCCATGCCGTCTACCAGGTAGTTCAGCGCGTCACCCAGGTTGTCTTTCTCGACGTCGTACTGGTTGTATTCGGTATCCATGAATACGTACAGCGGGTCGGAGTAGTAGGAGTAGGTGCACTCTTTACGTTCCAGCTGAACAACGTCCAGCTTGTCGTCGGCCTTGAAGACGGTCTCGGTGGCGCTGCCGTTCAGCAGGCCTTTCAGCTTCATTTTGACCACGGCGGAGTTACGGCCGGATTTGTTGAATTCAGCCTTCTGGACCACCATCGGCTCGGTGCCGATCATGACTACGTTACCAGCGCGGATTTCCTGTGCGGTTTTCATGTAAAAAATTCCTGTTCGTGAAACGGACGGATAAAAACTGCCAGATTATATACGGCTTTCTAAAAATTTCACCAACCTCGTGACGAGATCCCCGTCCTGGAGCAGCTTATGTGACCAGTGTCGCCCATGTTGCTGCCATATCGCGGCGTGATCCGGCCATTGGGCCCACCATTCACGGGTATTTTCCCCCTGATTGAGGGCATGGCTGAAACCGCGCAGCCACTGGCCGGTGGCGGTGGGCAGCTCTGCCAGATAGTGGTCGAGAAAGCCGTCCAGCTTGACCATGTGCGCCTGCTCTTCCTGCGGGTAGATGTGCCAGAGGAAGGGGCGGGCAGCCCACTGGGCCCGCACGAAGGAGTCTTCGCCGCGTACCAGATTGAGATCGCAGCTCCACAGCAGCCGATCGTAGCCGGCCTGATCGGTCATCGGCAGCAGCTTGATGGCGAGGTTGCCCGAGCGCAGCAGATCCCCCGCTCGGGCCGTGGGGATGGCAGCTGCCAGCCCGGCGCCGGTGAGCACGTCGTTGAGGGAGCGCCCGAGCGGCAGCAGCAGGGTGACGGGGGTGGCGCCCTGGCACCAGCTCTCGACCAGGCTGGTCAGGGCGGCACTCTCGTAGGTAAAGAGGCTGACCCGCAGCTCGAGCTCCTGTTTGGGGGGCAGGCCCAGGCTCGCCCAGTAGGCGTTCAGTCCCGCTTCATCCAGTTGCCAGCGCTCGCGCTCGACGATGAGGCCGCGCTCGCACAAGAGGCCGCCGGTTCTGGCGGTGAAGCCCGGGAAGAAGAAGTATTTGTTGAGGCTTTGGTTGCCGACCCGTTGGGGAGAGGCGAGGCCATGGCAATCCTCGACCCAGCTCTCGGCCGAGAGGTACTCCAGGTTGAGCCAGCAGGGTGGCCTGGCTTGGCTCACCATCTGCTCGACCATTTGTTCAATGAAGAGGGCGGGCAGTTCACAGGCGAACGCCTCGATCACCACCCGGGCCGGGATGGTGTCGGCCGGCAGGGTCTCATGCCAGTGCTGGATATGGATGCCGTCGACCCACTGGCTCTCCTGCGCGGGGTCTAGCCCAGGGCAGATGCGGGCGAAGCTTTCTAGATCGTCCACCCAGAGCCGCACCTGAACTTCACCCTCCTGCGCCGGGAGCGCACCTTCCCGTTTCACCTGGCGGGCCAGCCGCCAGGTGACGCCGATGTCACCGAAGTTGTCCACTACGCAGCAGAAGATGTCCCAGTCAAACGGGGGAAGCGGGCTTGTCATGTCGCGGGGTTCCAGATGCAAAAAAACCGGTGCGCAGGGTAGCACACCGGTTGGCTGGCTTCTAACCGTCAGCGCGTGACGGTGGCTGCGGCAGGTTACTCCTTGCCGTAGACGTTGTTCTCTTGCTCACGCACCCGGATAAAGGTGGTGCGCTTGGTGAGTTCCTTCAGCTGGCTGGCCCCCACATACGTGCAGGTGGAACGCACGCCGCCCAGGATGTCGCGCACCGTGTTCTCCACCGGGCCGCGGTAGGGCAGCAGGACTGTCTTGCCCTCGGAGGCGCGGTACTCGGCGACGCCGCCGGCGTGCTTGTCCATGGCGCTGGACGAGCTCATGCCGTAGAACTTCATGAAGGGCTCGCCATCGACATCGACGATCTCGCCACCGCACTCCTCGTGGGCCGCCAGCATGCCGCCCAGCATCACAAAGTCGGCGCCGCCGCCAAACGCCTTGGCCACATCCCCCGGGCAGGTACAGCCGCCGTCACCGACGATCTGGCCGCCGAGGCCGTGGGCCGCATCGGCACACTCGATAATGGCGGAGAGCTGCGGGTAGCCGACGCCGGTCTTGACCCGGGTGGTGCAGACCGAGCCCGGGCCTATGCCTACCTTGACGATGTCGGCGCCGGAGAGGATCAGCTCTTCGACCATCTCGCCGGTCACCACGTTGCCCGCCAGGATGACGTGGTTGGGGCAGGCGTCACGGATCTTGCGCACGAACTCGACGAAGTGCTGGGAATAGCCGTTGGCCACGTCGACGCAGATGAAGCGCAGCGCCTCGGACATGGCGAGGATCTGACGGGTCTTGTTGAAGTCATCCTCAGAGGTGCCGGTAGAGACCATCACGTGGCCCAGCAGGGCCGGGTCGGTTTCATTCACAAAGGTTTGCCACTGCGCAAGGCTGTAGTGCTTGTGTACTGCGGTCATCATCTCGAAGCCGGCCAGGGTACGCGCCATGGCGAAGCTGCCGACGGTATCCATGTTGGCGGCGATGACGGGCACCCCTTGCCATTGGGTCTGGGTGTGCTTGAAGGTGAACTGGCGGGTCAGGCTGACTTGGGAACGGCTCTTGAGAGTAGAGCGCTTGGGGCGGAACAGGACATCCTTGAAACCGAGCTTCAAGTCTTCTTCGATACGCATTACGAATTCCTTATTGAGCCTTGTTTGATAGGTCACTTTGCAGTGGCAACTTTTCGGCAGGCGCAAAAAAACCGGTGGTTTTCAGGGCCTCCGGTTTACAACAGTGTAGGCAAAAATCCCTCCGGAACAAGACTGATAATTCACTCAGCGTTGTGGTAGCCTTTGGCGTCACAACCTGAGCACAGCATTGGGTTTCATCCAGCCCCGTTTATCTCGTCCCATCCGTCTACTTGAAACCACCTGATTGAATCCTTTCTGGCAAGGTTCTGCGTGATCCTGACGCCACAGGCCATGGCCGCGTTGGTTGCGGTCAGCCAGACACGTTCGCCAGTTGACAGCCGGACTTTCCATCCCCACTCTGGGCGGCTCGGGCCTGTGGCGGCCCCGTCCTGACAAGGAGTAGACATGATCCGATTGCGAATGATACCGCTGCTGCTGGCCGGGTTCGCCCTGCCGGCCCTCGCCGCGCCGGCGCCCGCCATCTATGGCTGGATTGAGAAGGGGCTCATCATGCCGAGCGGGGTGGCGGTGAAGATGAAGCTGGATACCGGGGCGCTCACCTCCTCGCTCGATGCGCGGGATCTGCGCCACTTCAAGCGTGACGGCAAGCCCTGGGTGCGCTTTACCCTGCAGGTGACCGATGCCAATACCGACCGGCAGGTGAGCCAGACCCTGGAGCGGCCGGTGGAGCACATGGTGACGGTACGTGGTGCCGGCGGCATGGAGCAGCGCCCCACGGTCACCATGTCCATCTGTCTGGGCGACAAGGTCTATGAAGAGTGGTTCACCCTGCGGGATCGCAGCAAGATGATCTATCCGGTGCTGTTGGGGCGCCGCCTGCTGGCGGAGCTCGGCGCGGTGGATTCGAGCCGAACCTTCACGGTGCAGCCGAGTTGTCGCTGAGGTGGATGACGCCATAAAAAACGGGGGCCTGGCCCCCGTTTTTTATGGCGCTGGTCAGGTCGGGCGGGAAGGGGCGGGCAGCAGCACGCTCACCTCCAGCCCCCCTTCTGGCCGGTTGTGGATGTCGAGATCGGCGCCGTGCAGCTGGGCGATGCGCGAGACGATGGCCATGCCGAGGCCGACCCCGTCCCCCTGCTGGGGATTGACCCGAAAGAAGCGTTCGCACAGGCGCGACAGGGCCGCAGTGGGGATGCCCGGGCCGTTGTCGCGAATGTCGACCCTGACCCTGTGCCCCTCCTGGCACGCCTCGACCACGATCTCGCCCTGGGCCTGGGTGTAGCGCAGGGCGTTGTCGATGAGGTTGCTGAACATCAGCTCCAGCAGGGTGGCCTGCCCCATCACCGTCAGTTGCTCGGTGCCCTCCAGCGACAATTGCTGATCCTTTTTCAGGGCGATGGGGGCCAGGGTGGCCAGGGTGCCCTGCAGCAGCTGGTTCAGGTTGAGCTCGCTCAGCTCCAGCCCCTGCTGGTTGTCGATGCGGGCCTGGGTCAGCAGCTGGCGCAGCAGCCGATCGCTGCGATCGAGTGCCAGCAGCATCTTCTGCAGGGAGTGCTGACGGCTCTCTGCATCCTCGGCGGCCAGCGCGTTCTCGCTGTGGATGCGCAGCACCGCCAGCGGGGTGCGCAGCTCGTGGGCCGCCTCGTTGGTGAACTGCTTCTCCCGCTCTATGGTGTCGGCAAGCGCGTGCATCAAGCGGTTGATCTCGTTGGTGAGCGGGGTCAGCTCCAGGGCCCGGATCTTCAGGTTGAGCGGGCTCAGGTTGGCCGGGTGGCGCTCACCGATGGCTTGGGCAAACTGGCGCAGCGGCGCCAGCCCGCGCGAGATGAGCCACCACAACAGGCCGAGCAGGAAGGGCAGGGTGATGAGCAGCGGCAGCATGGTCAGGGTGGCCATCTTGCTGGCCAGCTCGCTGCGCTCGTCGTCCCGCTCCGCCACGATGAGCCAGGTCTGTGCGTCCTGGTTGTAGAGGGTGAAGGTGCGCCACTCGTGGTTGTCCTTGGTGACGCTGTTGAAGCCGGGAGCCAGGGTGCCGAGGGGTTGGCTGGGGGCACTGGGGGAGCGCAGCAGTATGGTTCCCTGCTCGCTCAGCAGCTGGAAGTAGAGGTTGCGCTCGAACTCGTGGCCGAAGGGGGTGAGCTCTCTGTCTTCCCCCCGCAGGTTGAAGCTCTTGTCTTTCTGCCACGGCTCCGGGTTGCTCTGCTCCCACTCCTGATAGACGGTGCCGTTGGCGGGCAGCTCGCCGTTTTGTTCCAGATAGCGGCCGAGCAGTTGGTTGGTGATGCGGGCCGACTGGGCGAGCCTAGCATCGAACAGCTCCTCCATTTCGTGGCTCGCTTCCAGATAGCCGATGAGGGCACTGACGGCCAGGCTGGCGCTGACCAGCGCCAGGATGCCGGAGAGCAGAAAGCGGCGGATGGAGCGGGGACGCGTCATGCTCGGCCGTCCCGGCGCTGGGCCTGTTCAAGCTGGGGAATGATGTAGCCGACCCCACGGATATTGCGGATGAGATCGCTGTAGAACTTCTTGCGCAGGTGGTGGATGTGCACCTCCACCGCGTTGCTCTCGGCCCCCTCGTCCCAGCCGTAGAGGCTCTGTTGCAGCTGATCCTTGCTCAGCACCCTCCCGCTCTGGGTGATGAGCTCCTGCAGCAGCTTGTATTCGTGGGGGGTGAGCTTGACCGGCTCGCCCCGATAGGTGACCTGCTGGGACTCGGGATAGAGCTGCAGCTCGCCGTATTCGAGCACCGCCTGGGCCTGGCCCTTGCTGCGCCGCACCAGGGCGCGCAGGCGGGCGTTGAGCTCCTGCAGGGCGAACGGCTTGACCATGTAGTCGTCGGAGCCCGCATCCAGCCCCAGCACCCGATCGTCGAGGGCGTCGCGAGCGGTGAGGATCAGCACCGGCAGCGTCTGGCCTTCCCGGCGCAGCTTGCGCAGCAGGCTGATGCCGTCGATGTCCGGCAGGTTGAGATCCAGAATGAGGGCGGCAAACTCCTCGCTCTTGAGCACCGACAGGGCAGGCAGCCCCTGCTGCAGCCAGTCCACCGTGTAGCCGCTGCTGCGCAGGGCATCCACCATGCCGTCGCCCAGCATCACATCATCTTCCACCAACAGGATCCGCATTGTTATTCCCCTCAAAAGACGCTGCCCACCAGTATGCAAGCTGGTGGGCAGAGTTTAAATAGCCCGCTGATCCCGAACGGATTTACAGCTTGTCGAGGCGGTCGCGGATCTCGATGCGCCGACCCTGATCCGCCAGCTCGCGACCCGGCCGGGGCGGGGCGGCCAGCGCTTTTTCCAGATAGCCCTTGGCCTCGGCCTTGCGGCCCTGATCCAGCAGGAAATCGCCGTAGAAGAAGTTGGGATCGATGCCGGTCGGGTTGATGGCCAGCGCCTGCTTGAGCAGCTGCTCGGCCTTCTCGTCATCGCCAAACCCCACCGGCCAGCCCGGCACCTGATAGTAGAGCGAGCCCAGGCTGGTGTAGGCGGAGCCGTCCAGTGCCTTGGGGTCCTGCCTGAGGGCGATCTCCAGCTTGGCCTTGGCCTCCTTGACCAGACCGAGCGCACCCAGCCCGCCTTTGGCGCCGGCCCAGGTGCTCTTGACGATGGCCGACCAGATCAGCAGATCGGTGCGAAAGGCCTCCTTGGCGCTGGCCTGATCGGCCTGGCTGCTCAGCTGTTCGAGGCAGCTCTCCTTGGCCTTGCCGGTCTGTTGATACTGACAGACGGCCCACTGCTGCTGGATGACGGGCAGGGCGTCGGCGGCCTGGGCCATCCCAGAGCCCAGCATGAGCAGCAGGAGGGCGCCTTGGGTAAGACGGGGGCGGAAAGTGGCGTGCTTCATCTTAACGTTCCTTCTCTGTCATGACGGAGGTGGTGTGCCCCGAATTGCCGGCAGCGGGCGCCGGGTGGCGGGCATAGCGCTCTATGATGGGTTTTTGCCTGGCCAGCGCCCGGTCGACCAGGCCGGGCAGCAGGCCGTTGAGCCGCACGAACAGCTTCTCCGGCCAGCCGAGCCAGCTGCGGCGGGTTTCGTTGCACAGGGCGAGGACAGCCTCCTCGGCCACGTCCTGCGGGCTGTCGGTGTGGGTGCCGAGCTCGGCATTCATCTCGTAGGCCGCCTCCGAGTTGAGGCGGGTACGGGTGGCGCGGGGAGCAAAGTGCAGCACCTGGATACCGGTTCCCTCCAGCTCGCGGCCGAGCGCCTCGCTAAAGCCGCGCAGGGCGAACTTGCTGGCGCAATAGACGCTGTAGCCGGCGTAGCCGATGGCGCCGAAGCTGGAGCCGATGTTCATGATCACCGCCGGCTTGCGCAGGCGGGGCAGCAGCATGCGGGTGAGCTGGATCGGCGCCTCGACGTTGAGCAGCAGCTGGCGCTCGACCTGCTCGCTGCTCTGATCTTCCAGCCAGGCAAACTGGTTGCAGCCGGCGTTGTTGATCAGCACGTCCAGCCCCTCGTCCAGCGCCGGGTGCTGCAGCAGTCTGGCCCGCTCCTGGGGCGAGCCCAGATCGGCGATCACCGTCTGGTGGCGCTCCGGGTGCGGCAGCTCCTTGCACAGCCGCTCCAGTGCACCGGCCCTGCGTCCGTGCAGCAACAGGTGTGCCCCCTGGGCCGCCAGCTCCTGGGCCAGCGCTTCGCCGATCCCGCCGCTGGCGCCCGTGAGCAGCACGAGTTTTCCTTCAAGCTTCATGATGTCTGGTTTTCCGTCAGTTGATAGAGTGTATGGAGATGGTATTCACCTGACAGTTGCCCACAAAAGGGAGTGGTCATACGGCTTCAAACCGGATAACAAAACGGTACCCCTACCGTGTTATCTGGAGTCACCGTATGACCACCAACGAGAAAGA
>NZ_NEVB01000027.1:0-12490 GCF_002259925.1 Aeromonas sp. A35_P
ATGTTTATCGTTTTTCGATATTTATTCAACCGTTTTTTATTGAAAAACGATAAATTCTTGCTGCAATAAGAAGATGACATTTTTCGGGCGGCTCTCTAGACTGGCTGCTGCTGCGCTTGAATCTTCAACACGGACAAGAGGTTACAGATGCACCAGGGATGGTTGCTGATCGGATTGTCGCTCTCCTATCTGGGGCTGCTGTTTCTGATCGCCTACGTGGCGGACAAGAACAAACGTCGCCGTTTAAAGGGGCAGCCCCTGCTCTACAGCTTGTCGCTGGCGGTCTACTGCACCTCCTGGACCTTCTTTGGCACGGTGGGGCAGGCCAGCGAGTCGCCCTGGTCGCCGGTGCCCATCTACCTGGGGCCCATGCTGGTGTTCCTGTTCGGCTGGCGACTGCTGGCCCGCCTCATCCTGGTGGCCAAGCGCGAACACATCACCTCCATCGCCGACTTCATCGCCGCCCGTTACGGCAAGTCCCAGCGCCTGGCCATGGTGATCGCGCTGATCGCCATCATTGGCATACTTCCGTACCTGGTGCTGCAGCTCAAAGCCATCGTCACCGGGCTGGATCTGCTGATGGCCAACCCTGTGCCCGCCGGTCCCACCGGCAATACCGCCGGGCTGGCCCTCGGGGTGGCCCTGCTGCTGGCTCTGTTCAGCATATTGTTCGGCACCCGCCACCTAGATGCCACCGAGCACCACCGCGGTATGGTGGTGGCCATTGCCTTCGAATCCGTGGTCAAGCTGCTCGCCTTCATGGCGGTGGGGAGCTTCGCGCTCTGGCTCATCCTCAGCAAGCCGAGCCAGGCCCGCACCCTGGTGGCCAGCGATTTTCTCGATGCAGTGGTGGCGGTGACGCCGGGCAGCCTGCTGGAACTCGCCATCTACACCCTGGTGGCCATGTGCGCCGTCATCTGCCTGCCGCGCCAGTTTCACGTGACCGTGGTGGAGAACAACCAGGGCCAGGATCTGCACTGGGCGCGCTGGTTGTTCCCGCTCTACCTGTTCATGATGGGGCTCTTCATCTGGCCGCTGGCGCTGGCGGGCAAGCAGTGGGTGGGGGCCGGCATGGCCTCGGATACCTATGTGATCAGCCTGCCCATGTCGCTCGGGTTCGACGGCATGGCGCTGCTGGCGTTTCTAGGAGGCACCTCGGCGGCCACCGGCATGGTGATCGTCTGCACCATAGCGCTGGCCATCATGGTCAGCAACGATCTGGTGCTGCCGGTGCTGCTGCGCCGCTTCTGGCAGCAGGGGCGGGACGAGCGGCTGGTGCGCCTGCTGCTGCAGGTGCGCCGCGGCGCCATCCTGCTGATCCTGCTGGCGGCCTGTGGGCTCTACCTCTGGCTCGGGGATCTCACCAGCCTGTCGCGCATCGGTTATCTGTCGTTTGGCGCGGTGGCCCAGTTCGCGCCGGCCCTGCTGCTCGGCCTCTACTGGCGGCACGGCAACCGCAAGGGGGTCTATCTCGGCCTCGCCCTCGGGGTCAGCCTCTGGTTCGCCACCCTGCTGGCGGAGAGCGGCCTGCTGGCCGGCTCGCCGCTGGCGACCCTGCTGGCGCCGCCCGACTGGCCCGCGGTACGCGACCTGAGCCTGGGGGCCTGGTGCATCTTCCTCAGCCTCTTGCTCAACCTGGTCGGCTATGTGGCGGGCTCCCTGCTCTCCCGCCCGGCGGTGAGCGAGCGGCTGCAGGCGGCCAACTTCGTCGGCAAGCCGAGCCGCGACACCACGGCGCTCTATCAGGCACGGGTCTCGGTCAAGGAGCTGGAGATGCTGGCGGCCCGCTTCGTCGGTTCGAGCCGGGTCAAGCGCGCTTTCGGCCGCTTCGCCGGCGAGCGGGGCGGTACCCTGGCGCCCCAGATGCAGGCTTCCGCCGAGCTCATCGCCCACACCGAGCGGCTGCTGGCCGGGGTGTTCGGCACCTCGTCCGCGCGGCTGGTGCTGGCCTCGGCCCTGCAGGGGCGCAACATGCAATTGGAAGAGATCGCCACCATAGTGGACGAGGCCTCTGACGTGTTTCGCTTCAACCGCGGCCTGCTGCAGGGTGCCATCGAACACATGGGGCAGGGGATCTCGGTGGTGGATCGGGAGCTCAAGCTGGTGGCCTGGAACCGGCGCTACATCGAGCTGTTCCACTATCCCCCCGGCCTCATCCAGGTGGGTCGCCCCATCGAGGAGATCATCCGCTACAACGCCCAGCAGGGGCTGTGCGGCCCCGGCGATGTGGAGGCCCAGGTGGCGCGCCGGGTCGCCTTCATGCAGCGGGGCAGCCAGCACATCTCGGCCCGCGAGCGCCTCGATGGCCGGGTGATCGAGATGCAGGGCAACCCCATGCCGGCGGGCGGCTTCGTGATGACCTTTACCGACATCACCCCGTTTCGCGACGCCGAGCGGGTGCTGCGCGAGGCCAACGAACACCTGGAGGCGCGGGTGGCCGAGCGCACCCACGAGCTCTCCGAGCTCAACCGTCAGCTGCTGCTGGTGAACCAGCAGGTGGAGCGGGCCAACCACTCCAAGAGCCGCTTCCTGGCGGCGGTGAGCCACGACCTGACCCAGCCGCTCAACGCCGCCAAGCTGTTCACCTCCTCCCTGCTGGAGATGCTGCCGCCGGCGGACGAGCCGGCCCGCATCGCCCGCCACATCGACGATGCGCTGGGGGCGACCGAGGATCTCATCACCGATCTGCTCGACATCTCGCGTCTCGAGGCGGGCAAGTTCAAGGCCAAGAAGCTGGATTTCGCCCTGCGCGACGTGTTCGACAACCTCAAGGCGGAGTTCGGGGTGCTGGCCCAGGCGGGAGAGATCCAGTTCTCGGTGGTGGAGAGCAGCCTCGCGGTCTACAGCGACGTGCGCCTGCTGCGGCGGGTGCTGCAAAACTTCCTCACCAACGCCTTTCGCTACAACCCGGGCGGCCGGGTGCTGCTCGGCTGCCGCCGGCTCGGCGACAAGGTGCGCATCGAGGTGTGGGACAACGGCCCCGGCATTCCGGCCGACAAGCAGGAGGCGATCTTCGACGAGTTCTCCCGCCTCGATCACTCCCGCACCGCGCGGGAGCAGGGACTGGGGCTCGGCCTTGCCATAGCCCGCGGTATCGCCCTGGTGCTCGGCCACAACCTGACCCTGCGCAGCTGGCCGGGGGCGGGCTCGGTGTTTGCCGTCACCCTCAACCTGGCGACCCGTCCTGTCGCAACGACGCAGGTGGCGGCCCCCGCCCAGCGCGACAGCCAGCTGGAGGGGATCCGGGTGCTCTGCATCGACAACGAGAGCGACATCCTGATCGCCATGCAGTCACTGCTGGGGCGTTGGGGCTGCGAGGTGGTGTGCGCCCAGAGCCAGGCCCAGGCGGAGGATCTCATCGCCGGCGGCTTCCTGCCGCAACTGGTGCTCTCCGATTACCATCTGGACGACGGCAAGACCGGATTGCAGGCGCTGCACATGCTGCGCCTCGCTCACGGCAACCACATCGGCGGCATCATCATCAGCGCGGATCGCAAGAGCGAGCTGCAGGCGCAGATCCGCGAACACGGCTACGGCTACATCAGCAAACCGGTCAAACCGCTCAAGCTGCGGGCGCTGATGAACAGCATCTTGCGGCCGGCCAAACTTGATGGTGATCACGAATCCGGGAATTCGCCCGATTTTTAATCACTGGCCCCCAAGTGGCAAGATCGGCACTTTCCGACCCGGAAATGTGCCTTTTCTTCTCGTTTGAGGCTCAAAATCGGTAAAAAGTGACTTATTAATAATCAATCTGGGGTTTGCCCTCTCTCCTTTGACTCCTTATAGTCAGGTCGCGATTATTTTTATCGCAAATCAAGTTGTGCAAAAGGCAAACCGGATGAAAGTCCGGGACGCAAAGCTTCCGGTCTAAGGGTCAGCGGTACCTAGGATAGCGGGGCCACCACAGGTTGTTTCGTCCATGGGCCAAGCCATGGTGCGATGTTGTCTGCGTTACCTGTCAGGTTGCGTTGCCTTTTTCGTTATCTATTCCAAGAACGAAATAAGGATATTCAACTATGTTAAGTCCAAAACCCTCCGTACTGGCACTGATCGTCGGGGGGCTCTGCGCCTCCTCCGCCTTCGCTGCCGCCCCCGGCAAACCCACCATCGGCTGGGGCGAAACCAAGTTCGCCATCGTCGAAGTGGACCAGGCCGCCACCTCCTACAACAAGCTGGTGACGGTTCACAAGGATGGTGCCCCGGTCAGCGTGAGCTGGAACCTCTGGTCCGGTGATGTCGGCCAGACCGCCAAAGTGCTGCTCGACGGCAAGGAGGTGTGGTCCGGCGCCGCCTCCGCCTCCGGCACCGCCAACTTCAAGGTCACCCAGGGGGGCCGCTACCAGATGCAGGTGGCCCTGTGCAACGCCGACGGCTGCACCCTCTCCGACAAGAAAGAGATCCTGGTGGCCGACACCGACGGCAGCCACCTGTTGCCGCTCAAGGCGCCGCTCCAGGAGAACAACAAGCCCTACGTCAACAAGACCGGCAAGGTGATGGGGGCCTACTACGTGGAGTGGGGAGTCTATGGTCGCAAGTTCACCGTGGACAAGATCCCGGCCCAGAACCTGACTCACATCCTCTACGGCTTCACCCCGATCTGCGGTGGCAACGGCATCAACGACAGCCTCAAAGAGATCTCCGGCAGCTTCGAGGCGCTGCAGCGCTCCTGTGCCGGGCGCGAGGACTTCAAGGTCTCCATCCACGATCCCTGGGCCGCCATCCAGATGGGGCAGGGCAATCTCACCGCCTATGACGAACCCTACAAGGGCAACTTCGGCAACCTGATGGCGCTCAAGAAGGCCTATCCGGACCTGAAGATCCTCCCCTCCATCGGTGGCTGGACCCTCTCCGATCCCTTCTTCTTCTTCGGTGACAAGGCCATGCGCGACACCTTCGTCGGGTCGGTGAAGGAGTTCCTGCAGACCTGGAAATTCTTCGACGGGGTGGACATCGACTGGGAATTCCCGGGTGGCCTCGGGGCCAACCCCAACCTCGGCAGCCCCTCCGATGGCGAGACCTACGTGCTGCTGATGAAGGAGCTGCGCGCCATGCTCGACGAGCTGAGCGCAGAGACGGGCCGCACCTATGAGCTCACCTCCGCCATCAGTGCCGGCGGCGACAAGATTGCCAAGGTGGACTATCGCGCCGCCCAGCAATACATGAATCACATCTTCCTGATGAGCTACGACTTCAACGGCGCCTGGACCAACACCGGGCTGGGTCACCAGACTGCGCTCTACGAGTCGAGCTGGGATCCCAACACCAAGTACACCACCGACAAGGGGGTCAAGGCGCTGCTGGGTCAGGGTGTCGAGCCCGGCAAGGTGGTGGTGGGTGCCGCCATGTATGGCCGCGGCTGGACCGGCGTCAGCGGGTATCAGGGCAACAACCCCTTCACCGGCACCGCCACCGGCCCGATTGCGGGCACCGAGGCGGAAGGGATCTGGGAGAAGGGGGTCATCGACTACCGCGGCATCGCCAAGGGCAAGATGGCCGGCGACTGGCAGTACAGCTATGACGAAGTGGCCGAGGCACCGTCCGTGTTCAAGGCTGCCACCGGCGAGCTCATCACCTTCGATGACGAGCGCTCGGTCAAGGCCAAGGGGCAGTACGTGCTGGCCAACCAGCTCGGCGGCATGTTCGCCTGGGAAATCGACGCCGACAACGGCGACATTCTCAACGCCATGCACGAGGGGCTGGGCCACGGCGATAGCACACCGCCGGTCAACAAGCCGCCGGTGGCCAATGCCGGCACCGATCTCGCGGTGACCGGGCCGGCCGAGCTGGTGCTGGACGGTTCCTCCTCCCGCGATCCGGAAGGGGCTGTGCTGAGCTACAGCTGGGCCCAGATCTCCGGTCCCAAGGCGACCCTGAGCGATGCCAGCCAGGCCAAGGCCAAGGTAGCCGTCGATGCGGTGAGCCAGGACGTCAATCTGGTGTTCGAGCTGACCGTGACCGATGACCACAACCTCAGCGCCAAGGATCAGGTGGTGGTGACCAACAAGGCGCCACAGCCCAACCTGCCACCGGTCGTCACGGTGCAGGACAAGGTCTCGGTGCAGGCCGGCAAGCAGGTGAGCATCACCGCCAACGCCAGCGATCCCAACGGCGATACCCTGAGCTATCAGTGGAGCGTGCCGGCCGGGCTCACCGCCAGCGGTCAGAACAGCAAGACCCTGGTGGTGACCGGCCCCAGCGTCACCGTGGAGACCGGCTATGACCTCACGGTCACCGTGAC
Organism: Aeromonas sp. A35_P; assembly: GCF_002259925.1. NCBI lineage: Bacteria > Pseudomonadati > Pseudomonadota > Gammaproteobacteria > Aeromonadales > Aeromonadaceae > Aeromonas > Aeromonas sp. A35_P. The sequence continues at coordinate 6,242 of NZ_NEVB01000027.1, forward strand.
CGACGGCGCACTGGATGCCCAGGCCGCTACCCGCCTCACCGTGACCCCGGTCAGCGGTGGCGGCGACTGCAACGCCACCGATCCGGATGCCGCCAACTGGCCGGCCTGGAAGGCTGCGACCACCTACAACGGTGGCGAGAAGGTGAGCCACAACCAGCTGGTATGGCAGGCCAAGTACTGGACCCAGGGCAATGAGCCGAGCCGCAGCGCCGATCAGTGGAAGCTGATAAGCCAGGTGCAGCTGGGTTGGGATGCCAATGTCGCCTACAACGCCGGTGACGTGACCAGCCACAACGGTCGCCAGTGGAAGGCCCAGTACTGGACCCGCGGCAACGAGCCAGGCAAGCACGACGTCTGGCAGGACATCGGCGCCGCCAGCTGCAAGTAATTCACCATCCACAGGGGCATGCAGGACATGCCCCTCTTTTTCCCCCATAACAACAAAAGAGCACACCATGACCACATGCACCACACGTCTTGCCTGCCTGATCGGCGCAGCCCTGGCAAGCGGCCCGCTGCTGGCCGCCGTTCAGCCACCCACGCCACTGGTCTTTGATACCACCCGGCCGCAAAACGATCTGCAGGGATCGCTGCTGGCCGGCGTCCAGTTTGCCCAGAGCCAGATCCTGCCCGCCCACCCGCGGGAGGGTGACAACCAGCCCCGCCTCACCGCCCTGCGCAAGAGCCTGCTGCTGGTGCGCCCGCTGCAGGCCGGCAACGAGGCGCCGCTGGCGCTCGAGGCCCGCGACGGCGCCGGCAAGCTGCTCGGCAGCCTCACGCTGGAGCCGCCCTCCCGCCTGCCCAAGACCGCCTACTACCTGGAAGGGACGCCGGAGGAGGGGGTCGACTTCACCCCGGGCCCCGGCACCAGCACCCTTATCAACAGCAGCAGCGAGCTGGCCAGGCTGAGCGATCCGAGCGGCGCCTTCCTGCTCGGCAAGCTGCAGCCCCATGCCCTGGTCACCATCCAGACCGCCGACGGCCGCTGGGTGCGCGACATCTTCTTGCCTCGCGACGCAAGCCTGGAGGGCAAGATGGTGCGCCTCGCCTCCAATGCCGGCTACAACTCCACCGTCTACTTCAGCGGCCGTCAGGTGACCCTCTCCCGCGGCCAGAGCCAGCAGTTCAAGTTCGTGCGCGGCCAGTGGATCATGCCCGGCCTGACCCTGCGCCTGAGCCAGGGGGAGCTGAGCGGCGAGCTGACCGACCTCAAGGTGGGAGCGCCGGGGGAGCTGCTCATTCACACCATCGACATCGGCATGCTGACCAGCCCGCGCGACCAGTTCGCCTTTGCCAAAGATAAAGAAGCCCAGCGGGAGTACTTCCAGACCATTCCCGCCAGCCGCCTCGTCGTCAGCCAATACGCGCCGCTGGCGCTGCCGGAAGTGATGCTGCCGGATGGCACCCTGCTCACCGACTTTGATCCGAGCGAGGGGGGCTGGCACAGCGGCACCATGCGCCAGCGCATCGGCAAGGAGCTGGTCTCCCTTGGTATCGACAATGCCAACTACGGCATCAACAGCACCGCCGGGGAGGGAGAGAGCAGCCATCCCTATGTGGTGGCCCAGCTGGCGGCCCACAACAGCCGCGGCAAATACGCCAACGGGGTGCAGGTGCATGGCGGCTCCGGCGGGGGCGGTATCGTCACCCTGGACGCCTCCCTTGGCAACGAGTTCAGCCACGAGGTGGGCCACAACTACGGCCTTGGCCACTACGTGGGCGGCTTTGCCGGCTCGGTGCACCGCAGCGCCGACCAGATCAACGCCACCTGGGGCTGGGATGGTGACAAGAACCGCTTCATCCCCAACTTCTTTGCGAGCCGCAGCGGCCAGAGCGCCTGCCTCGACGGCCAGTGCCAGGCCCCGTTTGATGGCCGCCAGTTCGGCTTCGACGCCATGGCCGGCGGCGAGCCGCTCTCCGGCTTCAACCGTTTCACCCTCTACACCCCCAACTCGGCGGCCATCATCCAGCGTTTCCTCGAGAGCAAGGCGGTGTTCGACGCCAGCTCGCCCACCGGCTTCAGCAAGTGGAACGAAAGCCAGGCGAAGATGGAGCCCTACCGCCACCGGGTCACTCTCGCCGAGCAGATCACCGCGCCGGTGAGCGACCTGGGTGAGGTCAGGCTGGCCGCCCTGCTGGCCGAGTACGATCTGGTCAAGGTGGCCATGTGGGATGGCAACTGGACCCGCAACATCCAGCTGCCGGCAGCCTCGGCGGTCAATCGCGGCCGCATCGTCAGCATCGACCACGACGCCGGCTACAACAGCACCCTCTTCATCAACGGCCAGCAGATCACCGTCTCGCGCGGCTTCAAGAAGAGCTACACCTCCGACGGCAGCCGCTGGAACGAGGGGGCGCCGGCGGATCTGGCGGTAGATCGCAAGCCTGCCGCCTTCGGCGTGCCGGTGACCACCCTGGTCGGCTACTACGACCCGCAGGGTCAGCTGCCGAGCTACCTCTACCCGGCGCTGCACGGCGCCTACGGCTTTGCCTATGGCGATGACGGCGAGCGGCTCGGCAACAGTGACTGCCAGCTGCAGGTGGAGACCCGCGACGGCCTGCTGCGCTTCAAGCTGGCCAACCACAGGCTGAGCGCGAGCGTGATGAACAAGTTCCACGTCAACGTGCCGACCGCGAGCGAGCCGCGCAGCGCCAGCGTGCTGTGCCGTGGCCAGTCACAGGCCGAGGCCCAGCTTGCCCCGGCCCCGGCCGGGCTCGGTTACACGGTCAACGGCATGCCGCTGGCAATGCGCTGATCCCTTTTCGCCTCGCGCAACGCGAGGTGCCACGGGCGGGGGCCAAGCCCCGCCCTTCTCTAGCAAGAGGTAAATATGATGACAAGAAAGTCCTCTGTGGCCACCCTGCTGGCCGCGCTCTGTCTGAGTGGCCAGTTGTGGGCCGCCACCCCTTATGACATCAATCAGGGCTATGCCGGCGGCAGCCAGGTCAGCTTCAACGGCCAGATCTACGAGGCCAAGTGGTACGCCAATCCGGGCCAGAGCCCGGGGCTGCAGGTGGCCAACGAGTGGGACTCGCCGTGGGCGCTGATGGGTGAGGGTGAGGTGACGCCCCCCGCCGGCGGAGAGGGGGTAACGCCGCCTGATCAGGGCGGCAGCGGTACCGCCGACGGCAGCCCCGTCTATCTGAGCCAGAGCGAGCTGGATGCCAGGGAGCAGGCGCTCACCGACTTCCCGGCCATGACGGCGGTCAAGGCCTCCATCGCCACCCGCGACAATGCCGTGGTCGAGGCGGTGGCCCCGGGTCTGCCGCTCAACCCCGCCAACGTGAAACGGGTGGAGGGGCTGCTCAGCGAATCGCAGTTCAACTTCCTGTTCCCGCTGCGGGCGCCGGAGTACACCTATCGCGGCTTCCTGCAGGCGGTGGCCAAGTTCCCGGCCTTCTGTGGCGACTACAGCGACGGGCGCAACGCCGAGGCCATCTGCCGCAAGTCGCTGGCCACCATGTTCGCCCACTTCGCCCAGGAGACCGGCGGCCACGAGAACTGGCGACCCGAGCCCGAGTGGCGCCAGGGCCTGGTGTGGGTGCGCGAGATGGGCTGGACCGAGCAGATGCGCGGCGGCTACAACGCCGAGTGCAACCCCGAGGTGTGGCAGGGTCAGCAGTGGCCGTGCGGCAAGTTCGACAACGGCGAGTTCAAGAGCTACTTCGGTCGCGGTGCCAAGCAGCTGTCGTACAACTACAACTACGGCCCCTTCTCCGAGGCCATGTTCGGCACAGTGCGCACCCTGCTGGACAACCCGGAAAAGGTGGCGGACACCTGGCTCAACCTGGCCAGCGCCGTCTTCTTCTTCGTCTATCCGCAGCCGCCCAAGCCCTCCATGCTGCACGTGGTCGACGGCACCTGGCAGCCCAATGCCCACGACCGGCAGAACGGCCTGGTGCCGGGCTTCGGGGTGACCACCCAGATCATCAACGGCGGGGTGGAGTGCGGCGGTGCGGCCGAGCATGCCCAGTCCCAGAACCGCATCACCTACTACCAGGCCCAGGCCCAGTATCTGGGGGTGCCGGTGCCTGCCGACGAGGTGCTCGGTTGCAAGAACATGAAGGTGTTCGACGAGGCCGGATCCGGCGCCCTGCCCATCTACTGGGAGAACGACTGGAGCTATGTGCCGGGCAACCCCAACGGCGGCAAGAGCTACGCCTGCAAGCTGGTGGGCTACCAGACCCGTTTCAGCGCCTTCAAGGAGCGTGACTACAGCCGCTGCGTGCAGCACTTCTTCCCCGAGGTGGTGATCGAGGACAACGGCGGTGGCACCAACCTGCCGCCGGTGGCCAGCATCAGCGGCCCGAGCGAGGCGCTGGGCGGCGCTACCGTGCTGCTCTCCGGCCAGGGCTCGAGCGATCCGGAAGGCAAGCCACTCAGCTACGCCTGGACCCTGCCGGCCGGGGCCAGCGCCTCGGATCTGACCCAGTCCACCCTGAGTGCCACCCTGCCGCCGACCCCTGCCAGCGACACCCGCTACGGCTTCGTGCTCAAGGTGACCGACGACAAGGGGCTGAGCCGCAGCGCCACCCACGAGATCCTGATCAAGGGCAGCGGCGGTACCACGCCGCCGGATGGCAATCCGCCTTACCAGGAGGGTACTGCCTACAAGGCCGGTGACAAGGTGAGCAATCTGGGGGGCAACTACCAGTGCAAGCCCCATCCCTACACCGGCTGGTGTGCCGGTGCGGCCTGGGCCTATGAGCCCGGCAAGGGCACGGCCTGGAGCGATGCCTGGATCAAGCTGTAATGGCATCTCCGCGCAATAAAAAAGGCCCGTCAGGGCCTTTTTTCATGGGGTGGGCATGCTCACAGCGGCTTTTGCCACAGGCTCAACAGCAGATCCTGCTCCAGTGCGTCCGGTCCCTGGTGGGTGAAGGCGTGGCGCTGCTCGCCGCTGGCACGCCAGCCGAGGCGGCTGGTCTCCAGAATGTGCTCGCGCAGGCCCTGATCCATCTGCATGCTGAACTGGCAGCGCAGCTGACCCATGGGGTCGAGGCCGGCCAGGCTCGGCCAGCTCAGCGGGTGCTCCATGCTGACCGGGTTGAGGCTGACCCTCAGCTGCCACTGATGGCGCGGCCCCGGCTGCAGGTAGAGCAGGTAGCCGCCCGGTGCCAGCCAGTTGACCAGCAGCTCGGTCTTGACCTTGAGATCGTTGACCAGCAGCAGCTGGGCCGTGCCCGGCATGATGGGGGCGCGAGCCGGATCGGCGATGACGAACTGGCCCTCCGGCTGCGCCTTGTTGGCGGCGAAGATGGTGTTCTTGGCGATGTCGACGCCGGCAAACTGCCAGCCTGGCAGCCGTTCGGCCAGGGCGCGGCAGTAGTAACCCTCGCCGCAGCCCAGGTGGATCAGCTCGCGCGGTTCGAGGGGGGCGAGCAGGCTGGCCATCGCCTCGACCAGCGGCAGCTGGTGGCCCTGCTCCAGGAAGTGACGCTTGGCGCGCATCAGGGCGCGGCTGTCACTGTCCTTGGGATTCTTCTTGCCGGGGATGAGATCCAGATAGCCTTCCGGGGCGGGATCGAAGTGGTGCTTGTTGGCGCAGTAGCGCCCCTTGGAGGCGTCATGCAGCTGAAGGGGGCTGCGGCAAATGGGGCATTGAAGGTGCATAGGATCTCTCTTGGCGAAAGCCGTGCTGGCAGGGGCGTTCGGGATTATAGGGGAGGCGATCAGAAAAGGCTGCCGTGGCAGCCTTCTTTATCCGGCGGCCCAGTGCGGGGCCGCCAGTCGCGGGATCAGCGGGTGCCGAACACCACTATGGTCTTGCCGTGGGCGGAGATCAGCTCCTGCTCTTCGAGCATCTTGAGGATCCGGCCGACGGTCTCGCGGGAGCAGCCGACGATCTGGCCTATCTCCTGACGGGTGATCTTGATCTGCATGCCGTCCGGGTGGGTCATGGCATCCGGCTGTTTGGCCAGGTTCAGCAGGGTCTGGGCGATCCGGCCGGTCACGTCCAGGAAGGCGAGGTTGCCGACCTTCTGGCTGGTGTGCTGCAGCCGCTTGGCCATCTGGCCGGAGAGGCGCATTAGGATTTCCGGGTTGACCTGGATCAGCTGGCGGAACTTCTTGTAGGAGATCTCGGCCACTTCGCAGGAGCCTTTGGCACGCACCCAGGCGGAACGCTCGGGATTCTCGTTCTCCTCGAACATGCCCATCTCGCCCAGGAAGTCGCCCTGGTTCAGATAGGAGAGGATCATCTCCTTGCCTTCATCGTCCTTGATCAAGACGGCCACAGTGCCCTTGAC
>NZ_NEVB01000028.1:0-12419 GCF_002259925.1 Aeromonas sp. A35_P
CCCCGTAGTTAGTCTTTGCTGTAAAGCTTTTGGTTTATATAGCCATTCCTTGTTTGATGACCCGGCCTTGTCCTTGCGACGACGCCGGGATTTTTTTATCCGCGTTTTACCCCTCCCCTTCACCTGGTCCGCTCGCGCCGTCCGTACACTCACCCCCGATGCCCCTCTGCGCCATGGCTTGGCCGGCACTCTCCCCTCTCCCCTTGAAAAGCCGACGTCGCGCACAGATGTTGAATCTCAACAAGGAGTTATCTCTGCATGGCGATGATATTCATGTTAGGTACAGCAGAGGTGAGCTATCTAATAAGTAGATTTAAGTGATTCAAAATTGCGGCTTTGACCGATTAGGAAAAGCCCCTATGATGACTCCATCGAAAGTTAAACGCCTCGTCTGGCACGACTCTTCACTACCGGACGAGCACATGTACATCACCAAGGAGCAAATACATGTCTACCTACATCAACACTGAAATCAAGCCGTTCAACGCCACCGCCTACCACAATGGCAAATTCGTTCAGGTGTCTGACGCTGACCTGAAAGGCAAGTGGTCCGTGGTGTTCTTCTACCCGGCTGACTTCACCTTCGTCTGCCCGACCGAGCTGGGCGACCTGGCCGACAACTACGCCGAATTCCAGAAGCTGGGCGTCGAAATCTACGCCGTCTCCACCGACACCCACTTCACCCACAAGGCCTGGCACGACACTTCTGACACCATCCAGAAGATCCAGTACCCGATGATCGGCGACCCCACCGGCACCATCACCCGCAACTTCGGCGTGATGATCGAAGAAGCCGGTCTGGCTGACCGCGGTACCTTCGTCATCGACCCGCAGGGCATCATCCAGATCGTTGAAATCAACGCTGGCGGCATCGGCCGTGACGCCCTGGAGCTGCTGCGCAAGGTCAAGGCTGCCCAGTACGTTGCCGCTCACCCGGGTGAAGTGTGCCCGGCCAAGTGGAAAGAAGGCGACGCCACCCTGGCCCCGTCCCTGGATCTGGTAGGCAAAATCTAAGCCTCCCCGCTCTGAAGACCGGCCCGTTCAAGGGCCGGTTTTGTTTACGGACCTCAGAAAAGGCGCCGGTCTGCTTTCTGGCCTGACAAAACGCCGACCCGCATTCAACAAGAAGGAATTCGACCATGTTAGATACCAACCTCAAACAACAACTCAACGGTTACTTGCAGTACATCGTCAATCCCATCGAGATCAGCGTGTCCGGCAACGACAGCGACAAATCCGCCGAACTGCTGGCATTGGCCAGCGAGATCGCCGAGATGTCCCCCAAGATTACCCAGACCTCTGGCACTGCCGCCCGCAAGCCTTCCATGAGCGTCGCGCCGAAGGGCCAGGCCCCGCGCGTTCATTTTGCCGGCATCCCCATGGGTCATGAATTCACCTCCCTGGTGCTTGCCCTGCTGCAAAGCGGCGGTCACCCCTCCAAGGCCGATGCAGCCGTGCAGGAGCAGATCAAGAATCTGAAGGGCGAGTTCCACTTCGAGACCTATATTTCGCTCTCTTGCCACAACTGCCCGGACGTGGTGCAGGCGCTCAACCTGATGGCGACCCTGAACCCCGGCATCACCCACACCATGATCGACGGTGCCCTGTTCCAGGACGAGGTCAACGAACGTCAGATCATGGCGGTCCCGAACGTCTACCTGAACGGCCAGCCGTTCAGCCAGGGCCGCATTTCGCTGGAAGAGATCGTCGCCAAGCTCGACACCGGCGCAGCCGAACGCAAGGCCGCTGAACTGAGTGAAAAAGCCCCCTACGACGTGCTGGTCGTGGGTGGTGGCCCGGCCGGCGCTGCCGCCGCCATCTATGCCGCCCGCAAAGGCATTCGCACCGCCATCGTCGCCGAGCGTTTCGGTGGCCAGGTGATGGACACCGTCGGCATCGAGAACTTCATCTCCGTGCCCTATACCGAAGGCCCCAAGCTGGCCGCCAGCCTGGAGCAGCACGTCAAGCAGTACGGCGTGGAAGTGATCACCGAGCAGCGCGCCGCCGCCATCAGCCGTGATGGCTACGTCAACGTGGATCTCGCCTCTGGCGCCACCTTGAAAAGCCGCGCCGTGATCCTGGCGACCGGTGCCCGCTGGCGCGATCTGAACGTGCCGGGCGAGCTCGAATACCGCACCAAGGGCGTGGCATACTGCCCGCACTGTGACGGCCCCTTCTTCAAGGGCAAGCGGGTGGCGGTGATCGGTGGCGGCAACTCCGGCATCGAGGCGGCCATCGACTTGGCCGGCATCGTCGAGCACGTTACAGTCGTGGAGTTCGCCGACACCCTGCGCGCCGACGAGGTGCTGCAGAAGAAGGCCCGCTCCATGAGCAATATCGACATCATCATGAGCGCCCGCACCACCGAGGTGATCGGTGACGGCAGCAAGGTGGTGGGCATGGATTACGAAGATCGCACCACAGGCGAGATCAAGCACCTGGCGGTGGCCGGCATCTTCGTGCAGATCGGTCTGGTGCCGAACACCGAGTTCCTGAAAGGGAGCGAGGTAGCCCTGACCCGCTTTGGCGAAATAGAGATCGACACCAAGGGCGCCACCTCCCTGCCCGGCGTCTACGCCGCAGGGGATGCCACCACAGTGCCGTTCAAGCAGATCATCATCTCCATGGGCGCAGGGGCTACCGCCGCGCTGGGGGCGTTTGATTACCTCATTCGCAACCCGGCGCCAGAAGCCGCTGCGACCAAGGCCGACGCCGTAACCGCCTGATAGCAACCAGATGGACAAAAAGCCGACTCACAGAGTCGGCTTTTTTTATTGGCGCGAAAAGGCTCAGCCGACTTTCGACGGTTGGCCCTCATCCGATTCGGGCGTGGCATAGCTGGCGGGCACCGCCTCCCCGTCCAGATCCGTTCTGGGCTCCAGCTCCGCCGTCATGGGGGTATTGGGCGGCACCGGGATGAAGACCTGATGATCGGCCAGCGGAATGGGGGCCCGCTGGCGTTTGCGCCAACCGAGATAGCACGCCAGCAACAGACCGCAGAGGGCAAAGTAGACGAACAGCCCCTCTGGCCCGAACTGCGCCATGACAAACGGCGCCAGCAGCGGCCCGGTCATGGCCCCCAGGCTGTAGGCAAGCAGCAGCCCCTGATTGGCCCCCAACACCTGATCCGGGCGCAGCTCGTCGCAGGCGTGACTGAGGCTCAGGGGATAGATGGAGAACGCCATTCCCCCCAGCAGGAACACCAGGCCCCCCTCGACGGGGCCGCGCCAGGCATCCGGCAGCAGCACCATCAGCAGGGCCAGCAGCGCCAAGACGGCGCCGAGCAGCAGGATCACCCCTCGCCTGTCGTAACGATCGGAGAGGCGACCTATGGGGTACTGCAGGCACATGCCCCCCAGGATCACCAGCGCCATCATGTCCGCCACCTAGGAGAGAGACGAGCCGCTGTCGGTGAAATAGAGCGGCAGCAGGCCGTAGATGGCCCCTAGCACCAGACCGGAGGTAAAGCTGCTGCCCATCCCCGCCGGGGTGAGGCGTATCAGCTCCAAGACGCCGACCGGCTGGGGCGCCACCATGGCCGGGGTTGCCACCCGGGATATGGCGAGCGGGATCACCGACAGGGTCGCAGCCATGGCGCACAGGGCGAACGGGGTCAACACCATGGGGTCCACCCACTTGAGCAGCAGTTGCCCCAGCGCCAGGGAGCCGTAGAGCAGGATCATGTAGAGGGACATCAGCCGGCCCCGATTGGCCGGGGTGCTGGAGACCAGCATCCAGGACTCCAGCACCACGAACAGGCCGCCGGTGGCAAAGCCCCCCACCAACCGCAACGCCGCCCAGCTGAGCGGCTCCACCACCATGCCGTGCAGCAGAAACAGAAAGCAGAGCAGGGAGGCGTAGGCCGCATAGGCCCGGATATGGCCCACCCGGATAATGAGGCGGGCGTTGACGAAGGCCCCCAGCACCAGACCGCCAAAGTAGGCGGCCGAGACCAGGCCGATGGCCTGGGCCGATACCTGCTCGGCAGAGAGGCGCACCGTCAGCAGGGTGTTGAACATGCCGTGACCCAGAATGAAGATCACCAGACTGGTCAGGGGTGAGAAGAACCTTGCGAGTGTCATGGGGTCTCCCTGGTTGGCGCAATTGTGAGCAAAACAGTCATGGTACCGTTTGCTTCCGGCTCGCTTCAACCCCGCGGGTCAGTCAAACCACCGCACGCAGGGCCCGCGCCGGACAACTAGAATGGGAATACAGTCCGCTCACCCCAGCCCCAGCAAACAGGAACGCCTTCATGTCTGCGAGCCTATCCAAGTACCCGATCGCCCCCGAGTTCGAGATCCCGGACTCCCTGCGCCTCTCCTGGCAGAAGACCGTCAACCTGATGGCTGAGCTGTTTCACGTGCCGGCCGGGCTCATCATGCGGGTACACCCTCGCGAGATAGAAGTGTTCATCACCAGCCAGACGCCGGACAACTGCTATCCGGCCGGGGCCCGTGAACACCTCGACTCCGGCCTCTATTGCGAACGGGTCATGGATACCCGCCAGGAGCTTCTGGTGCCCAATGCCCTCAAGGATCCCGACTGGCAGCACAATCCGGACATCAAAGTCGGCATGATCTCCTATTGCGGTCTGCCGCTCTGCTGGCCCGATGGCAGACTCTTCGGCACCATCTGCGTGTTGAGCCGGGAGGAGAACGACTACGGCGGCCTCTACCGGCAACTGCTCCTGCAGTTTCGTGATTCGGTACAGCAGGGCATGCATACCCTCTACGACAATATTCGTCTGCAGGAGACGCAAGAAGAGTTGGAGCAACACAAGTCGCAGTTGACCCACACCCTCGACAGTCTGAAAAAAACCCAGGAGGAGCTCATCCACACCGAAACTCTGGCGGCGCTGGGGGCCATGGTGGCCGGCATCTCCCATGAGCTGAACACCCCCATCGGCAACGCCCTGATCGCCACCACGGCCCTGCAGGAGCAAACCCGACAGCTGGCCGCCCAGCTGGGGGCTCAGACTATTCGTCGCACCACGCTGGAGGAGTTCGTGCACGCCAGCCAGGAGATGAGCGATCTGGCCCTGCAGGCCATCACCCAGTCGGCCAAGCTGATCAGCAGCTTCAAGCAGGTGGCTATCGAGCAGACCTCGGAAAGCCGGCGCAGCTTCGATCTCAGGCGTCTCATCGACGACAACCTGGCCAACCTCAAGGCCGGCCCCGGGTTTGATAAGGTCGTGCTGCACAATCTCATCGACGAGGAGCTGCTCTGCGACAGCTACCCGGGCCCCCTCAGCCAGGTGCTGCTCAATCTCATCCACAACGCCCTCCTCCATGGCATCGGGGATCGCCAGGATGGACGCATCGAGATCCGGGCCCATCAGGACCCACAGTCCATCCACCTGGAGGTGCTGGACAACGGTCGCGGCATGGCGCCCAACGTACTGGCCCATATTTTCGATCCCTTCTTTACCACCACCCTGGGCAAGGGGGGCTCCGGACTGGGGCTCTCCATCTGCCGCCGCATCGCCACCTCGGTGCTGGGTGGCGGCCTGACGGCACGCTCGGCACCGGGCAAAGGCAGCTGCTTTACCCTCTCCTTTCCCCGCATCGCCCCTGGCCGCGTCTGAGGGGCAGAGCTCAGCCCCCTCTCGCAGAGTGAATCGAGTAGCGATGCCGGCCAACACAAGGACGGCGGTGAGGTCTATCCTTGCAAATGTCCACCAGCGAGGTAATCAAGATGAAACCAGCCTTGTTTCTGTTAACCCTGCTCTTTACCGGCAGTGTGCTCGCCTTTCACTGTCCCGCCGACATGAAGAAGATTGACGATGCCCTGGCCAAGTCCCCGCCTCTGAGCACCGAGCAACTGGCACAGGTGAAGAAGCTGCGGGCCGAAGGCGAAGCGCTGCACAATGCGGGCAAGCATCAGGAATCCGTCGATACCCTGGCCAAGGCGATGGCCATGCTGGGCCTGAACAAGGGTTAACCCGGCGGCAACTCACGCGCAGCAAGCCGATTGCACTGCCCCCTTGCGGCCCCTCATCCCCGATGCGAGGGGCCGCTTTTATCTGCCCCGGTTACACCCGACCGCTGTAGAGCAGGGTGTGGTAGTTGAAGGCAATCACGCCGTTGACGGCGTGGCGCTCAAATTCCCGAGCAATCAGCGCCGTCAACTCGGCATGGGCCTGCGAACCGGCCACCGGGGCATAGGAGGAAGAGTTGAGCCGCCCCAGCACCCCGTCGAGGTCGAACAGCTGACGGTTGGCGAAGCGCTCGAGCCGGTAATCTCCCTCGAAGAAGGCGGCAAAATCCGCCTCCCCCAGGTTGCGATGATTGACCTCCTCATAATCCCCCGAATAGGTGCGCAGCCCCGCCTCGTAGGCCTTGAGAAACGGGGTGTCGGTCAGCCGGTCGTTCCAGATAAGGGCCACTCTGCCACCTGGCTTTAGCAGCCGCCGACACTCCTGCTTGAAGGCGGCGCGATCAAACCAGTGAAACGCCTGGGCCACTGTGACCAACTCCACACTGCCATCCGGCAGACCGGTGATCTCGGCCCGGCCATCATACCAGTCGACATTGGCAACCCCGGCCAGCAACTGCTGCGCCGCCCCGCGCATATCCGCATTTGGCTCGACCGCCCAGACCCGTGCCACCCGAGGGGCCAGCAGCGCCGTCAGGATGCCGGTGCCCGCTCCTATGTCGGCCACCTGTGAAGAGGGCCCCATGGTCAGCTCGCTTGTCATAAAATCGAGCATGGCGGCAGGATAGCCGGGTCGATATTTCACATAGGCCTCGACCCGGCTCGAAAATCGTTCTCTGTTGTCCAATGGTCTGCTCCTGTTCATTCAAAAAAGAGGGCGAAAGAGTGGGCGAGCGTTACTGAGTCAGCCAGTTGATGGCGGCGCTCTCCTCCTCGAATACCCGTACCTCCCCCGAAATAAACCAGCCGCCGACGCGGGCCGCCAACCCCAACCAGCCCGGCTGGCCATAGAGGGCTATCTTGCCAAATTCGTGGCCATGCCTGAGGCCGAGCCTGAGATCGTCCCAGGCGGCCCGCAGCTCCCACCCCTCCAGCTCAGTGGCATCGAGCAGCACCCTCACCCCCTGCCCCTCGACCCTCTCCAGGGCCGCCTCCAGCATGGGGGTGATGGCCAGATAGTCCTCATGACTGAGTCTGCCGACCGCCTTGATCGAAATGAAGGAGACCCCCTCCACTCGTGCCAGCCCCAGGGTCAAACCATGTTGTTGCATCTTCATCCCTCTGCCTCCATGAATGGCTGCCCCCGGCAACCCCTGGCTTGAGTCTAACCCGGAGCGAAGAGACGGTCATGGCCCGGGAACAGGCACAACCGGATACTGCCGCCAGACGCGCCCTCGAGGCCATGATGCTGATGGGCAAGATAGGTATCGCCGCCATCGAGCCGACGCGCCGCAGTGCTGGCGGCTCAGCTGTTGTCATGTGAATACCCCCCCCCATGCATACCCATATATAAATAAAAAGGCCTTGCTCGATGCAAGGCCTGTGTATTTAAAGCCGAGTTTTCCCAGTCCATCTGGCAGAGCACAAGGCTCTACTCAATGGTCCAGATCACCTGCCTCACTCCCCGACGTAATCCTCGGTCGGGATACAGGAGCAGAACAGGTTACGATCACCGTAGACGTCGTCGATGCGGTTGACCGACGGCCACAGCTTGGCGGCGCGCACGGCGTCCGACGGGAACACCGCCTCGGCGCGGCTGTAGCCACGATTCCACTCACCGTCCATCACGTCATCCTGGGTATGGGGGGCATGCACCAGCGGGTTGTCGGTGAGGCTCCAGTGACCGTCCTGCACCTTGGCGATCTCGGCACGGATGGCGGTCATCGCCTCGACGAAGCGGTCCAGCTCACGCTTGGACTCCGACTCGGTCGGCTCGACCATCAGGGTACCCGCTACCGGGAAGCTCATGGTCGGCGCGTGGAAGCCGTAGTCCATCAGCCGCTTGGCCACGTCCATCTCGCTGATGCCGGAGGCTTCTTTGAGCGGGCGGATATCCAGGATGCACTCGTGAGCCACCCGACCGTTGCGCCCGGAGTAGAGCACGGGGAAGGATTCACCCAGCTTCTTGGCCAGGTAGTTGGCGTTGAGGATGGCCACCTGGGTGGATTTCTTCAGCCCCTCGTCCCCCAGCATGGCGATGTACATCCAGCTGATGGGCAGGATGCTGGCCGAGCCGAACGGTGCCGCCGACACGGCGCCATTGTTGCGGCTCTCCTTGTCGGTCTTGACCACGGCATGGCCGGCCACGAACGGCGCCAAGTGTTTCTTCACGCCGATGGGGCCCATGCCCGGGCCGCCACCGCCGTGAGGAATGGCGAAGGTCTTGTGCAGGTTGAGGTGCGACACATCCGCCCCGATAAAACCTGGCGCCGTCAGCCCGACTTGCGCGTTCATGTTGGCGCCGTCCAGATAGACCTGACCACCGTGCTGGTGAACGATGTCGCACACCTCCTTGATGGTCTCCTCGTACACCCCGTGAGTGGAGGGGTAGGTCACCATCAGGCAGCTAAGCTGATCTCCCGCCTCGGCGGCCTTGGCGCGCAGATCGTCCAGATCCACGTTGCCCGACTTGTCACAGGCGGTCACGATGACCTTGAGGCCCGCCATCTGGGCGGAAGCCGGGTTGGTACCGTGCGCGGAGGCCGGGATGAGGCAGATGTCGCGATGCCCCTCGCCGCGTGACTCGTGGTACTTCTTGATGGCCAAGAGGCCCGCGTATTCGCCCTGGGCGCCGGAGTTGGGCTGCATGCAGACCGCATCGTAGCCGGTCACCTTCACCAGCCAGTTTTCGAGGTCAGCCAGCAGCAGCTGATAACCCTTGGCCTGGGCCAGCGGGGCGAACGGGTGCAGCTTGCCGAACTCGGGCCAGGTCACCGGGATCATCTCGGCGGTGGCATTGAGCTTCATGGTGCAGGAGCCCAAGGAGATCATGGCGTAGTTGAGCGCCAGATCTTTGGCTTCGAGACGGTGGATGTAGCGCAGCATCTCGGTCTCGGAGTGGTACTTGTTGAACACCTCGTGGGTCAGCACGGCGTCGGTGCGCAGCAGATCCTGCGGGATGGCGTGATGGGCCTGGGCCGCCTTGTCGAGGGCCTCGATGTCCAGGCCGTGGCCTGCCCCCAGGAACAGGTCGAGCAGCTCGGCCACATCGCTGCGGGTGGTGGTTTCGGAGAGGGAGACACCCACGGCGCCATCCAGATCGGCGCGCAGGTTGATGCCGAGCCCCTCGGCCTTGGCGATAAGATCAGATTTGCCCGCGGTCAGCACAGTCAGGGTATCGAACCAGCTGGCATGCTTGAGGGACACGCCCTTGGCCTTGAGGCCGAGCGCCAGAATGGTGGTCAGACGGTGCACGCGGGAGGCGATGGTTTTCAACCCCACCGGACCGTGGTAGACGGCGTAGAAGCTCGCCATGTTGGCCAAGAGCACCTGGGCGGTACAGATGTTGGAGTTGGCCTTCTCGCGGCGGATATGCTGCTCGCGGGTCTGCATTGCCATGCGCAGGGCGGCCTTGCCGCAGGCATCCTTGGAGACGCCGATGATACGACCCGGCATGGAGCGTTTGTAAGCATCACGGGTGGCGAAGAAGGCGGCGTGCGGGCCACCGTAGCCCATGGGCACGCCGAAGCGCTGGGCCGAGCCCAGCACCACGTCGGCACCCAGCTCGCCCGGGGATTTGAGCAACAGCAGGGAGAGCAGGTCGGCGCTGACGCAGGCCAGCCCTTTCTGGGCCTGTACCGCGGCGATAAGGGCCCGCAGATCTTTCACTTCCCCCGTGGTGGTGGGGTACTGGAACAGGGCACCGAACACCTCTTCGGCGCAGGCCTGTGCGGCCGGACCGACTGCCACGTCAAAACCGAAGTGGACCGCCCGCTCCTTGACCACGTCGATCACCTGGGGGTGCACGTCGTCGGCCACGAAGAAGAGATTGGATTTGGACTTGGCCATCCGCTTGGCCAGCGCCATCGCCTCGGCGGCGGCGGTCGCTTCATCCAGCAGGGAGGCACTGGCCAGATCCATGCCGGTGAGATCCAGGGTCAGCTGCTGGAAGTTGAGCAGAGCTTCGAGACGGCCCTGTGCCAGCTCGGGCTGGTACGGGGTGTAGGCGGTATACCAACCCGGGTTTTCCAGCACGTTGCGCAGGATGACGTGGGGTACATGGGTATCGTGATAGCCCATGCCGATGTAGCTCTTGGCCACCTTGTTCTGGGCGGCATAGCCCTTGAGCTTGGCCAGCGCTTCCACCTCGGTCATGGAGGCGCCGATGCCGAGCGGGCCCGGCCGGCGAATGGCGGCGGGGACGGTCTGCTCAATCAGATCATCCAGGCTCTCGGCGCCCACCACGGCCAGCAGGGCGCGCAGATCTTCCTCACCCGGCCCGATGTGACGGCGGATGAAATCGGTTTTTTGCTCGAGTTCAAACAGTGACTGGGTCATTTCCCTATTCCTGATAAAAAGTCCTGATAACTAAGTGCATGACAGCCGGCCTCGGCCGGCTTCACTCATGTTCGGGTGGCAGGGGGGCCCCTGCCGGCACCGGGTGTCGCTCATAGCGACAGGGGGTCGTCTTGTGGCTGCCCGGTTTGCCGCGGGCAAACCGGGACGGACGACTTCACCCTCACCGGCCGGCCTCCTGGCCGACGGGCATGCATACAAACGGGCCCTGCGCGATTGGCAGGGCCCGGGGGCATTACTCTTCGTCCACCACGTTCTGGTAGCCTTCGGCATCCAGCAGGTTGGCGAGCTCGCCCGCGTCGTCCAGCTTGATGCGGAACAGCCAGCCGGCACCGTAGGGGTCGGAGTTGACCAGCTCGGGGCTGCCTTCCAGCTCTTCGTTGACGGCCAGGATCTCGCCGCTCACCGGGCTGTAGATGTCAGAGGCGGCCTTGACCGACTCGGCCACGGCGCAGTCATCACCGGCACCGACCTGCTTGCCCACTTCCGGCAGATCGACGAACACCATGTCACCCAGCAGCTCCTGGGCGTGCTCGGTGATACCGACCACGGCCTCGCCGTTGGCTTCGACACGGATCCACTCGTGGGAGGTGGCATATTTCAGTTCGCTCGGGATATGGCTCATTTGTGCTTCCTTTATTCACTTGGATCACTTATCCCCGGTGCGTTCGACAGGCGTTGCCGGGGCAAGGGGGTCTGGCGAAGGGCAGCCCCTTCGCCGCAATGGGGTCGTTACACCAGCTTCTGGCCGTTGCGCACGAAAGCCGGCTTGGTCACTTTCACGGTGACCAGCTTCTTGCGGATCTCCACCGAGGCCTGCTCGCCGATATCACGGGGCCCCCGCGCCAGGGCAATACTGTAGCCCAGAGTGGGCGAGAAAGAGCCGGAGGTGATCACACCTTCCCGCTCTTCTCCAGCGGCGGTGGTGAAAGTGACCGGCATGCCGCTGCGCAGCACGCCCTTCTCTTCCATCACCAGGCCCACCAGCTTGGGCTGGCTGCCGGCGGCTTTCTGGGCTTCCAGCGTGGCGCGGCCGATGAACTGGCGATCGCTGGGTTCCCAGGCGATGGTCCAGGCCATGTTGGCGGCCAGCGGAGAGACGGTTTCGTCCATGTCCTGGCCGTAGAGGTTCATGCCAGCTTCGAGGCGCAGGGTGTCACGGGCACCCAGGCCGCAAGGGGCCACACCGTTGTCCAGCAACGCCTGCCACAGATCGCACGCCTGCTCTTGCGGCACCACGATCTCGTAGCCGTCTTCTGCTTGGTATAGCCGGTGGTGGCGATGAAGAGCTCGCCCGCCTGCACACCGAAGAAGGGCTTCATGCCTTCCACGGCGGCATTCTGCTCGGCGCTGAACACCTTGGCCGCCTTGGCCTTGGCGTTGGGGCCCTGCACCGCGATCATGGCGAGTTCGGGGCGCTCGGTCACGGTCACCCCGAAGTCCTGGGCATGGTGGCGGATCCAGGCCAGATCCTTCTCGCGGGTGGCGGAGTTGACCACCAGGCGGTAGAAGGTCTCGCCAAGGTAATAGGTGATGAGGTCGTCGATGACGCCGCCTTCCGGGGTCAGCATGCCGCTGTAGAGGGCCTTGCCGAAGACGGTGAGCTTGGCCACGTCGTTGGCCAGCAGGTGTTGCAGGAAGGCTTTGACCCGCTCGCCGGTCAAATCGACGATGGTCATGTGGGAGACGTCGAACATGCCGGCATCGGTGCGCACCTGATGGTGCTCTTCCAGCTGTGAGCCGTAGTTGATGGGCATTTCCCAACCGTGAAAGTCCACCATCTTGGCGCCGGCTTCCAGGTGCTTGGGATGCAGTACTGTAGTCTGGATCATCGCTGTGTTTCCTTAAGCGTTCGCGACAACACTCACGATCCGCCCCGCCCGGCCGCCCTCCGGCGGTTCACCGGGGTCGCAGCAAGAGCAGAGAGTGCCTGAGTCTGTGCTCGTTCCGGCCCGCAAGGCCGGAGTGAT
>NZ_NEVB01000029.1:0-12301 GCF_002259925.1 Aeromonas sp. A35_P
GCCCCATTAATTCAGCAATCCTGCACATTGAACAATAACGGACGCAGCAGGCGCCAACGAAAAGGCCCGCCGAAGAGGCGGGCCTTTTACAGTGCGACTGGGCGCTTACTTGCTGCCGGTGCCGGAGTTGCGGGTCGAGGCTTGCGGCTTGCGACGAGCCGTGGTGGCGCGGGCGCGCGGCTCCTTGCCCTGCATCTCCTTGTGACGCTTGACGGCGCGACGGATCTGGGCGGCCTGCTTGTGGCGGCTGGCCTTGCCATCCTGCTGCAGATCGACCTTGGACTCGGTCTCCGGCGGCAGGTTGACCAGGCCGCGCAGGTAGTTCACCTCGGGCAGTTTCAGCTCCTGCCAGCCGCCGCGCGGGATGCCGCGATCCAGCTTGACGTCGCCATAGCGAATACGCATCAGGCGGCTCACCTGCACTTCCTGGGACTCCCACAGGCGGCGCACTTCACGGTTGCGCCCCTCGGTCAGGGTAACGTTGAACCATTGGTTCAGACCTTCACCGCCGGCCGGCTTGATCTTGTTGAACTTGGCCATGCCGTCTTCCAGCTGCACGCCCTTGCGCAGGCGCTGCAGCATGGCTTCGGTGATCTCGCCAAACACGCGCACTGCGTATTCCCGCTCCACTTCGTGGCTCGGGTGCATCAGCCGGTTGGCCAGCTCACCGTCGGTGGTGAACAGCAGCAGACCTGAGGTGTTGACGTCGAGGCGGCCGACCGCTATCCAGCGAGCCCCTTCCATCTTGGGCAGACGATCAAACACGGTGGGGCGACCTTCCGGATCGTGACGGGTACACATCTCCCCTTCCGGCTTGTGGTAAGCCAGCACGCGGCAGATCACTTCCTCTGCGGCGCGGGTCTTGACCTGGTGACCATCCACCCGGATCACGGCGTTCACTTCGACGCGATCCCCCAGCGTGGCGACCTTGCCATCCACACTGACCCGACCTGCGGTGATCAGGGCCTCCATCTCACGACGGGAGCCGTGACCCGCGCGGGCCAACACTTTTTGCAGTTTTTCACTCATCGGGGTTACCTGATTGTTGATCGCTGCCCGCCTCTGACAACGTCAGCGTGGACAACGAGGGTTGCAGTTCGGGATCAAGCTCGGGGAGCTGCTCCAGACTCTGCAGATTAAAATAATCCAGAAATTCTCGGGTGGTGGCGAGCAGCTCCGGGCGACCCACCACCTCCTTGTGACCTATGCTGCGCACCCAGCCACGTTCTTTCAGGGTATTCACTATCTGGCTCGAGACCGCCACCCCACGGATGGCTTCGATCTCGGCCCGGGTGATGGGCTGACGATAGGCGATCAACGTCAGCGTCTCCATCACGGCGCGCGAATAGCGCGGGGCCCGCTCGCTCCAGAGCCGCGAGAGCTCCTCGGCGTAATCCTGGCGGGCCTGAAAGCGCCAGCCGGAGGCGACCTCCTTGAGCTCCACCCCCCGCTCGCTGTAATCCTGTTTGAGCTCCGCCAGCAGCAGCTGCACGTAACGGCTGGTGACCGGGTAGTCCGCCAGCACGCTGCTCTTGAGCTCGCTGACGTTGAGCGGGCGCCCGGCAACGAACAGCGCCGCTTCGATCAGCGTCTTGAGTCGTTCAGCCGGCAGCGCCATGGTCCGCTCCTCGCATTATCGGCCGCAGCCGTTCAGTGGGCAGCGCCACGCTCGCTCTCCTCATGCTGGTCGGCCAGGGCAAAGTGAATGGGCCCCAGGGGTTCCGCCTGCAGGATCCAGATCAGCTGCTCCTTGCAGAGCTCCAGCAAGGCCAGAAACGTCACCAGTACCCCCATGCGCCCCTCTTCGGCGCGCAGCACCTGCTCCAGGCGCAGGGTCTGGCCCAGCGAGAGCATGGCGAGGATCTCCGCCATGCGCACCCGGGTTGGGATCTGCTCGCGGCGGATCTGGTGATGTTCAAAATGAGTCGCGCGTTTTACCACACTTTGCATGTAAAGGGCGAGCTCAACCAGCGAAACATCGGGCGCCAGTGGTTTGAGATCGCCAAAATCCGGCGCCATGGCGCTGGCGACAAAGATCTCCCGCTCCAGCCGCGGCAACTCGTTGACCCGCTCAGCCCCCACCTTGTAGCGCTCGTACTCCTGCAACCGGCGGATGAGGGTGACGCGGGGGTCTTCCCCCTCCTCTTCATCCTCCAGCTCAGGCGCCTTGGGCAGCAGCATGCGGGATTTGATCTCCGCCAACCAGGCCGCCATCAGCAGGTACTCGGCTGCCAGCTCCAGATTGAGGCCCTGCATCAGCTCCACGTACTCCATGTACTGGGCGGTGATCTGCAGGATCGGCAGGTTGAGGATGTCGAGCTGCTGACGCCGAATGAGGTAGAGCAAGAGATCGAGCGGCCCCTCGAAGGTATCGAGAAACACCTCCAGCGCATCGGGTGGGATAAACAAATCCTGGGGCAGCTCATGGTAGGGCTGCCCCAGCACCCGGGCGATAGGAGAGAGCGCCGACGGTGCCCCCTCGCCAGCCCCTGCGGGCGGCTGGGCGGCCGTCATGGCGACCGGTTCGACCGTATCACTCAAACGGGGTCGGATCCCCGGCACCGCGCCGACGCAGCACGGGTTCATCGTCGGAGAAGTCCACCACTGTGGTGGGCTGCTCGCCCAGATAACCGCCGTTGACCACCAGATCCAGCTGTTTGCCCAGCTTGTCGAAGATCTCCTCCGGGTCAAACTCCGCCATGTCAGATTCCGGCAGGATCAGGGTGGTGGAGAGCAGCGGCTCGCCGAGGGCCTCCAGCAGCGCCTGGGCAATCTTGTTGTCCGGTACCCGGATGCCGATGCTCTTCTTCTTCTCGTTCATCAGGCGGCGCGGCACCTCCTTGGTGGCCTTGAAGATGAAGGTGTAGGGGCCGGGGGTGTTGTTCTTGATCAGGCGAAACGCACTGTTGTCCACCTTGGCATAGGTGGAAATCTCGGAGAGATCGCGGCACACCAGGGTGAAGTCGTGGTTGGGATCGATGCGGCGGATGCGGCAGATGCGCTCCAGCGCGCCCTTGTCACCCATCTGGCAACCCAGCGCATAACCCGAATCGGTGGGATAGACGATGACGCCGCCATTCTGGATGATCTGCACCGCCTGGCTGATCAGGCGGGCCTGGGGGTTTTCCGGGTGTACGTAAAAGTGCTGACTCATGACTCGTTCTCGCAATGGGGGCAGCAATCTCTGCCCGCTTGATGGCCGCGAAGCCGGGCTTCACGACACTACCTTACTCTGTTTGGCGCCCGTTGGCGCCCTTCAACGGCTGGCCAGCAGGGTGGCGTGCTGCTCGGCGTTCAGCCCGAAGTGACCGGGATACGCCAACCATACCGGCATCCCCTCCTTGGGCAACCAGAGGTGGCGACCCAGTTCGGTCCAGTTGGAGGGGAAGTGAAAATCCGACCCCACCGAGATATAGAGGTCGTGCTCTTTGGCCCACTGGCCGAGATTCGCCCGCTCCTGGGGGCTCTGCTGGGGCAGCGAGACCTCCATGGCATCGCCACCGGCCGCCTTGAAGGCCACCAGCAGCCGCTTGATCCACTTGGCGGTGAGATCGTAGCGGCTCGGGTGGGCCAGCACAGCCAGGCCACCGGCGCCGTGAATGGCGCTGATCGCCTCACCCATCTCGGGCCACTCGGCCGGCACATAGCCCTTGTTGCCCCGGCTCAGGTACTTTTTGAATACCTTCTGCATGTTGTCGGCCACCCCGCGCGCCACCAGCACCCGGGCAAAGTGGGCCCGGGTCACGGCCGCGTCGCCAGCAAGCTGTTTGGCCTCTTCATAGGTGCCAGGAATGAGACACTTCTCCAGACGACGCCCTATTTCCTGGGCGCGTGCTTCGCGACGAGCCTGTTGGCCGACCAGAAAATCGGTGAGCGCCACATTTTTTTCATCCACCCCCAGCGCCACGATATGGATCTCGTGATGCTCCCAGCCGGTGGAGATCTCGACCCCGCTCACCAGCCGCAGCGGCAGTTGCTCGTTCTCGATGGTGCGGCGCACCTCATCAAGCCCAGCAAGGGTGTCGTGGTCAGTAACTGCTAACACCTCGACCTGTTTTTCGGCGGCGCGGCGCACCAGTTCGGCGGGGCTCAGCACCCCATCCGAGGCCGTGGTATGGCAGTGTAGATCGAATCTCATCAGATTATTCCGCTCTCGTGGTCAGGTCACCATGGGTACACATTCGGTGAAAGAAGGCTAAAAAGCGACTTGACTTGGCCGCGGCTTTATCGTTTTCTGTAGGCACTTCATTGCAAACATCTTTTTACAGGACTTTATCATGCAAACGACTTCCATCCTGACCATCTGGTGGTGGCACACTCCCTGACATGCGGGCGTGTGGTCGTTGCTGTACCTGTAAATCTGACAGCAAATAAAGAACCCAAAGAAAAAGCCCGCTGACCCCAGCGGGCTTTTTTATTATCCGGCAAATGGACCTGTGATGAAACCGAGAATTCAGACAAGCAAGCTGACCTGGCGATGGCGCCCCTGAACCAGCCACCCCGGACCCATTAAATTTTCAAGGAATTCAACGTCATGAACATCGGTAAACAGCATCACACGCGAGGGAACGCACTATGACAGCCAGCCATCGCCTTCCTCTGGGTGAATTCGATACCCTCACCCTCAACGCCCCCTATGTGGCCGATCCGCTGGCACTCTACAGCCAGCTCTGCCAGGGTCGCCCCAACAACCTGCTGCTGGAATCGGTGGAGATCGACTCCAAGGCGGGCAAACAGAGCCTGCTACTGGTGGACGCCTGCCTGCGCATCGAATGCCGTGGTCGCACCGTGCGGGTGCGCAGCCTCAACGACAACGGCGCCCAGCTGCAGAGCCTGCTGGCCGAGCGCCTGCCCGCCGCCGTTACCCAGAGCATGGTGGCCGGCGAGCTGCAGCTCGACTTCCCGACCTCTGATCGGGAGCAGGACGAAGACAGCCGTCTCAAGGGGATCAGCGTGCTGGACGTGCTGCGCACCCTGCAGCGGGAGCTTGATTGCCAGCTCGGCCCTCTTGACGCTAGCGCGAACAGCGAGGCGCTCTTTATGGCCGGCAGCTTCGCCTACGACCTCATCGCCTCCTTTGAAGATCTGCCCGAGGTACCGGAGGGGAGCAACGACTGCCCCGACTACTGCTTCTACGTGGCCGAGACCCTGATCACCATCGACCACATCGCGCGCTCCACTGCGCTGCTCGCCTGCATCTTCGGCGGCGACAGCGACGAGAGCCGGGTGGAAGACAGATACCACCGCCTGAGCGAGCGTCTCGCCCAGTTCAAGCACGCCTGCCAGCAAGCCCCTGCACAGGCCCCGGCCACCCCGGCCCTCGCCGGCGGCATGAGCGTGGACAAGAGCGACAAGCAGTTCTGCGCCGAGGTGGAGAAACTCAAGGGCTTTATCCGCCGTGGCGACATCTTCCAGGTGGTACCGTCCCGCTGCTTCTCCCTGCCCTGCCCCAGCCCCATCGCCGCCTATCGCCGCCTCAAGCAGACCAACCCCAGCCCCTACATGTTCTACGTGCAGGACGAGGGCTTTACCCTGTTTGGCGCCTCGCCGGAGAGCGCGGTGAAATTCTGCGCCACCAGCCGCGATGTCGAGATGTACCCCATCGCCGGCACCCGCCGCCGCGGCTTCAACCCCGATGGCAGCATCAACCGGGATCTGGACGGCCGCATCGAGCTGGAACTGCGTCAGGATGAAAAAGAGGTGGCCGAACACCTGATGCTGGTGGATCTGGGCCGCAACGACATCGCCCGCATCTCGGAGCCCGGCACCCGCTACGTCAAGGAGCTGCTGAAAGTAGATCGCTATAGCCACGTGATGCATCTGGTCTCCAAGGTGGTCGGCACCTTGCGCTCTGACCTTGACGCCCTGCACGCCTATCAGGCCTGCATGAACATGGGCACCCTCACCGGCGCACCCAAGATCCGCGCCAGCGAGCTTATTCGCATGGTGGAAGGCAAGCGCCGCGGCAGCTACGGCGGCGCGGTCGGCTACATCAACGGCGCCGGCGAGATGGATACCTGCATCGTGATCCGCTCCGCTTTCGTGAAAGAGGGCGTGGCCCATGTGCAAGCCGGTGCCGGGGTGGTCTATGACTCCAAGCCGCAAGCCGAAGCGGACGAAACCCGCGCCAAGGCGGCCGCCGTGCTGGCCGCCATCGCTGCCAGCCATGGCACCTCCCTGCAAGCCCTGAGCGCCCAGCAGGAGCAACATAAGGACGTGAGCCAATGAGTACCGGATCAACAGCCACTAATATCTTCCTGCTCGACAACTTCGACTCGTTTACCTACAACCTCGTCGACCAGTTCCGCTCCCTCGGCTATCCGGTGCGGATCTACCGCAACAGCCTGCCGGCCAGCCGCATCATGAGCGAGATCGCCGCCTGCGAAGGGGATGCCGTACTGGTGCTCTCACCGGGCCCGGGCGCCCCCCATGAGGCGGGTTGCCTGATTGACCTCATCAAGCTGGCCCGCGGTCAGGTACCCATCCTCGGCATCTGTCTCGGCCATCAGGCTCTGTGCGAAGCCTACGGCGGCACCGTCGGCGCGGCAGGCGAGATCGTCCACGGCAAGCGCTCCCTGATTGAGCACAACGGCCACGGCGCCTTCGCTGGGCTGCAAAGCCCCTTGCCGGTGGCCCGCTACCACTCGCTGGTGGCCACCTATGTACCGGAAGAGCTGACGGTGATTGCCCACTATCAGGGCATGCCCATGGCCATCGAGCAGCAGGATGAGCGGGTGCTGGGCTTCCAGTTCCACCCGGAATCCATCATGACCTCGGAAGGGGCCCGTCTGCTGACCCAGGCGCTCGCCCATATCACCCGTCCAGAAAGCATTTTTTCGACACGCGGCGCGCGGTAAGGAGACCAACATGCATCATCATCTCAACACCCTCTATCAGGGTCAGTCTCTGAGCCGTGAAAGTACCCGCGACGCCTTCGGCCAGGTGGTACGTGGCGAAGTGGATCCCATCGTGCTCGCCAGTCTCTTGACCGCCCTCAAGATCAAGGGGGAGACCCCGGAGGAGATCGCCGGCGCCGCCGAGGCCTTGCTGGCTGAAGCGCGCGACTTCCCGCGTCCGGATTACGAGTTCTGCGACATCGTCGGCACCGGGGGCGATGGCCTCAACACCATCAACGTCTCCACCACCTCGGCGCTGGTCGCTGCCGCCTGCGGCCTGAAAGTGGCCAAGCACGGCAACCGCTCGGTCTCGAGCAAGTCGGGTTCGAGCGATCTGCTGGACAAAATGGGCATCAAGCTCGACATGAGCCCGGCGCAGGCGCGCCGCTGCCTGGACGAGCTCGGCATCTGCTTCCTGTTCGCCCCCCAGTATCACGCCGGCGTGCGCCACGCCATGCCGGTGCGCCAGGCCCTCAGGACCCGCACCCTGTTCAACGTGCTGGGGCCGCTCATCAACCCGGCTCGCCCCACCTATCAGCTGATGGGGGTCTATGCTCCCGAGCTGGTGCGCCCCATCGCAGAAACCCTGCTGGCACTGGGGCTGAAAACCGGTATGGTGGTGCACGGCGCCGGCCTTGACGAGATTGCCATCCACGGCCCGACCCAGGTAGCCCAGATCCGTGACGGCGAGATCCGCGAGTTTTTGTTAACCCCGGCTGACTTTGGCCTGGAGACCTACCCGGTCAGCGCCATTCAGGGCGGGGAGCCTGAAGAGAACCGCGCCATCACCGCCGCCATTCTGGAAGGGCGTGGCACCCCGGCCCACAACGCAGCCATTGCCGCCAACGTGGCACCGCTGCTGCTGATGGCGGGCAAGGCGACCGATCTCAAGAGTGCGGCGGCCGAGGTGCTGGCGGTGCTGGCAAGCGGCAAGACGGCGGAGCTCGCCGCCCGGCTCGCCACCTTGAGTCATCAGGAGGCATGATGTCAGCCACGACTCTGCACAGCAGTCATTCAGAACGCCCGCAGGGCAAGAGCCAGTTTCGCAAGGATAACGAGATGTCAGACCTTATTGCCCCCCATGCTTTTCTGAACATGGCCTCCATCAGCCAGACCATTCTCGGCAAGATCGTGGCGGCCAAGCAGGAGTGGGTTGCCGCCCGCAAGCTGGCCCAGCCGCTGGAGAGCTTCCAGAGCACGCTGACCCCCAGCGATCGGGATTTCGTAGGCGCCCTCAAGGCGGGCTCCACCCGCTTTATTCTGGAGTGCAAGAAGGCCTCCCCCTCCAAGGGCTTGATCCGCGACGATTTCAGCCCGGAGGCCATCGCCGACATCTATGGCAAATACGCCACCGCCATCTCGGTGCTGACCGACGAGAAGTTCTTTCAGGGGGATTTTGCTTATCTAAGCCGGGTGCGCAGCCGCGTCAGCCAGCCGGTGCTCTGCAAGGATTTCATGATTGACCCCTATCAGGTCTATCTGGCCCGTCACTATCAGGCGGACGCCATCCTGCTGATGCTCTCGGTGCTCACCGACGAGGGCTATCGCGCCCTGTTCGCGGTCGCCAAAGAGCTGGGCCTTGGCGTGCTCACCGAGGTGAGCAACGAGGAGGAGCTGACCCGCGCCATCGCGCTGGGGGCGCCGGTCATTGGCATCAACAACCGGGATCTGCGCGACTTGAGCGTCGATCTCAACCGCACCAAACAGCTGGCTAAAGATATTCCGAGCGATCGGGTGGTGATCAGCGAGTCCGGCATCAACCACCGCGCCCAGGTGGCGGATCTGCGCCACCACGCCAAGGGCTTCCTGGTGGGCTCATCCCTGATGGCCGAGCCGGATCTGGAGGCGGCGGTGCGCAAGCTGGTACTGGGCCAGAACAAGGTGTGTGGCCTCACCCGCGCCGAGGACGCCGCCGCCGCCCATCAGGCGGGCGCGGTATTTGGCGGCCTGATCTTCGTGGCCAAAAGCCCGCGCTATGTGGACATTCCCGCCGCTCGCGCCGTGATGGCGGGCGCGCCGTTCTCTTACGTCGGGGTATTTCGCAACGCCCAGCCCGCCACCATAGTCAAGACGGTGGAGGCGCTGGGGCTCGCCGCAGTGCAGCTGCACGGGGATGAGGATGCCGCCTATATCGAGGGACTGCGCGCGCTGCTGCCGGCTGGCTGCCAAATCTGGAAGGCAGTCGGCGTCTCTCTTGACAAGGAAAGTGGCGAGCCGCTGCCCGCCCTCGACTATCCGGCCGATCGGCTGCTGCTGGATACCAAAGTGGGCAGCCAGAGTGGCGGTACCGGTCAGGCGTTCGACTGGGCCCTGCTGGCCCATCTCGATAAAGCCAAGTTGATGCTGGCGGGGGGCCTCAACCCCGACAACGCCCTGCAAGCCGCGCAAGTGGGCTGCCTCGGCCTTGATTTCAACTCCGGGGTGGAGAGTGCCCCGGGCCAGAAGGATGCGTACAAGATTGCAGCCGCCTTCGGCGCCCTGCGCAACCTGTAAGCGCGCCCTGTGAGGCCGCCACTGAATCACTGTTTCGTAATTGATGTTCCGTTTTCGACTCAAGGTATAAGGAAGAAACCATGACCCTGCTCAACCCGTTTTTTGGTGAATTTGGCGGCATGTACGTGCCCCAGATCCTCATCCCCGCCCTGCTCCAGCTGGAGAAGGCCTTTGTCGATGCCAAGGATGATCCGGCCTTTATCGCCGAGTTTCAGACCCTGCTGACCGAGTATGCCGGTCGCCCGACCCCGCTCACCCTGACTCGCAATCTGACCAAGGGCACCAAGACCCGCCTCTATCTGAAGCGTGAAGACCTGCTGCACGGCGGCGCCCACAAGACCAACCAGGTGCTGGGTCAGGCGCTGCTGGCCAAGCGGATGGGCAAGAAAGAGATCATCGCCGAGACCGGTGCCGGTCAGCACGGTGTGGCCACTGCGCTGGCCTGCGCCCTGCTCGGCCTCAAGTGCCGGGTCTACATGGGTGCCAAGGATTGCGAGCGTCAGAAGCCCAACGTCTTTCGCATGAAGCTGATGGGCGCCACCGTGATCCCGGTGCACTCCGGTTCCAGCACCCTGAAAGATGCCTGCAACGAGGCGCTGCGCGACTGGGCCGCCAACTATGAAACCGCCCATTACCTGCTAGGTACCGCCGCCGGCCCGCACCCCTTCCCCACCATCGTGCGGGAGTTCCAGAAGATGATCGGCGAAGAGGCCAAGGCCCAGTGCTTCGAGAAAGAAGAACGCTTGCCCGATGCGGTGATCGCCTGCGTCGGCGGCGGGTCGAATGCCATCGGCATGTTTGCCGACTTTATCGATGAGCCGTCGGTGCGCCTTATCGGCGTCGAGCCGGGTGGTCACGGCATCGAGAGCGGCGAGCACGGTGCGCCGCTCGGTCACGGCAGCAAGGGGGTCTTCTTTGGCATGCACTCCTACCTGATGCAGGACACTCAGGGCCAAATCCAGGAGTCCTACTCCGTCTCGGCAGGGCTGGACTTCCCCTCTGTCGGCCCGCAGCACGCCCATCTGGCCGCCATCGGCCGCGCCGAGTACCCCTCGGTGACCGACAAGGAGGCGCTGGACGCCTTTCAGGAGCTGGCCAAATCCGAAGGCATCATACCGGCGTTGGAGTCCTCCCACGCGCTGGCCCATGCCCTCAAGATGGCCCGCAGTGAACCGGAAAAAGAGCAGGTGCTCATCGTCAACCTCTCCGGCCGTGGCGACAAAGATATCTTCACCGTGGCCGACATTTTCGAGAAAGAAGGAACCTTGTCATGAACCGTTACGCACAACTCTTCTCCCGTCTGGACGCGGCCAATCAGGGCGCCTTCGTACCGTTCGTGATGCTGGGTGACCCCACCCCTGAATTGTCGCTGGCCATCGTCGATGCGCTGGTCGCAGGAGGCGCCGATGCCCTCGAACTCGGCATTCCCTTCTCCGATCCGGTAGCGGACGGCCCCACCATTCAAGGCGCCGCTCTGCGCGCCTTTGCCAGCCACACCACCCCGGACGACTGCTTCGAGCTGCTCGGCCGCATCCGCGCCAAGTACCCGCAGCTGCCCATTGGCCTCTTGGTCTACGCCAACCTAGTCTATGTGCGCAAAATTGACGGCTTCTACGAGAAGTGCCAGCAGGCAGGCGTGGATTCAGTGCTGGTGGCCGACGTGCCGGTGCAGATGTGCGCCCCCTACAAGGCGGCCGCCGACAAGTTCGGCATCGACAGCATCTTTATCGCCCCGCCCAATGGCGACGCCGAGACCCTGAAACAGGTGGCGGAGCTGGGCTCCGGTTACACCTATCTGGTGAGCCGCGCCGGCGTCACCGGTGCCGAGACCAAGGCCGGCATGCCGGTTGAGGGGCTGATCAACACCCTGCGCGAGTTCAACGCCCCCCCCGCCCTGCTCGGCTTTGGCATCAGCGAGCCAGCTCAGGTACGTGAGGCCATCGCCGCTGGCGCCGCCGGCGCCATCTCCGGCTCCGCCGTGGTGAAGATCATCGAGACCCACCACCAGAATCCGGAGCATATGCTGACCCGCTTGAAGGAGTTTGTGGAAGGCATGAAGGCCGCGACCAATCGATAAGGGGCGGCATGGGTCACATGCCATTAGCCGTAGTGATCCGGCTGCGTATCTACCTTGCGCATAGCAGCCATCGTTGCATCACCGTATCAAAGGGAGCCTGACCGACTCCCTTTCTTTTTATCGCTTCTCCCCGCTTGCAGCGCTGGGCATGTTGCCCCCTATCCCTCCGGGAGAGGGCTGGGGTGATGGCAGCTTTACATTCTCTGCCAAATGAGTTGCTCTCCAACCGATAACTAATTTATTGATCCAACACAGATTCCCGCCAAAACATGCTTCTCAACGCCCAACCCTAGCCATTAAGATAGCCAAACGACAATCCATCTCTCAGGAGATCGCCATGGAAGCGATTGTTGCTATCGCGCTGGTGACAAGCAGTAAGCTGGGGGCTGAAACTCAGGGGCGGTAGCCTTGCCTGCACTCGCCATCGCCGACACCTAATTGTTTCTTTAAAAGCCGTGAGGGTAACTTTATCGGAGGAGGGACCATCAAACACATTCAGATGCCATAGGTAGGTTGGTCTGGCAATGTTATGATTTATTTCTACCTGATTACCCATGATTAGCAGTCACCCCGAACTATACTGATCTTATGCACAGTTATCGAGGAGCGAGATCATGGCCAAAAGCAAAGTCCAATTCCAGAAAGGCTACAGCCTGTTTGAGCTTCTCAAGGACTATGGCACTGAAGCTCAGTGCGAAAACGCGTTGTTCACTTGGCGTTTTCCTCACGGCTTTGTCTGCCCTGAATGTGCCAACAAGACCTGTTGTCACCTGAAAAGTCGGCCACGCGTGCTGCAATGCAATCACTGCCATCACCAGATGTCATTGACTGGGAA
>NZ_NEVB01000030.1:0-12299 GCF_002259925.1 Aeromonas sp. A35_P
GTGCATCGGTCAACTGGTAACGACGTGACATTGCATAGGTCTTAAGTTGTTGAGAAGATTTGAGATTATATATTCATCACTTTAAGAACACAGCCTAGCCGCGCCAAGCGCCGCCGTTTGCGTCGTCAAACATCAACAACAGCTATTGCTGGTGCAGGACAGGGTCTCCTCCCGCTACAGCCTGACCGGCGGCTACATAGATGCAAGGGAGACACCGCAGCAGGCGGCGCTGCGGGAGTTGTATGAAGAGACCGGTCTGCGGGGCCGGGTCATCGCCGAGCTGGGACCATGGCAGCGCGCCCTGCTGTTTGCCTGCCAGACCCTGGAGCCCATCCGCGCACAGACCGGTTCTGGCTTCGTCTCCCTGTTGCGGGCCCCCAATCTGGGCGGCGAGATCCTCAACGCCAGATTGATCGCGCCGGCCCGGTTGCCGGATGATCAACGCCGCTTCCCGGCCCAGCTCGACTGGCTGGCCCCCCAACTGGCCGCCATGCCCGACAGCCCTGTGCTCTGGCTGCCCGACTTCACTGGTGAAGGCAACGCACTGCACCGGGCGGAAATCCCGCTGATCCACCAGCTGCAGACCTGGCTCGGAGCCCAGGCTCGCTGGCTCGAAGTCAGCAATCTGTTCGGTTCAGCCGCCTTTCAGCTTGCCCTGCTACCCTTGCTGCTGCCCTGGCTGGGCTGGCCCAGAGTGCGCCAACTGCTGCTGGCCATGCTGACCCTCACCCTGCTGGTGCAAGTGGCCAAGGAGGGAGTTGGCTGGCCCAGACCCTTCCATCTCGATCCCGCGCTGACACAGGGCAGCGCCCAGGGCTTCGGCATGCCGAGCGGTCACGCCGCCTCTGCGCTGCTGTTCTGGGGCGTGCTGCTCAGAGCCTGCTGGCCCGCCAACCCCTGGCGCAGTGCCTCCCTGGCCCTGCTGCTGGCCGCCCTGACCGGACTGGCCCGGATCTGGCTCGGCGTGCACTTCCTGTCGGATGTGGCGGCCGGTCTGCTGCTTGGCGCCTTGCTGCTGGCCCTGTATCCCCGCCTCGCCGACCTGGCGGCCAAGTCGTGGAGCTGGGCCGGGCTCACCCTCGCCTGTGCGCTGGCCGCCGGGTGGAGCCAATCTTCGGCGCTGGCGGGCCTGGCCACCTTCAGCCTGGGGCTGACCCTCGGCATGATGTTGCCGCTGCCGCGCACGGCGCCGGCCGGCTGGCGTACCCCGCTGCTGGCGCTGCTCGGTGGCCTGCCGCTGGGGGCATTGTGGTGGGCGCTGCCACTCTGGCTGACCAGCTCCTGGCTCATTCTGCTCGGCCAGTGGCTGCTTTATTGTTGCCTGGGGCTCTGGTTGAGCGCCGGTCTCTGGTGGATACTCTCTCTCGTGAATAATGACCCGCTACCCAAGGGCCCAGGCCCTGACAAGGGATTGCTATGAATATGAAAAAAGTGGATTTAGCCAAGATAACCCTGGGAGTGCTGTTTATCAGCCTCCTCATCGTCTCCTGCTTCATGGTGCTGCGCCCCTTCCTGCCCGCGCTGGTATGGGCCACCATGATCACCATCGCCACCTGGCCGCTGATGTTGATGGTGCAGCGCCTGCTGTGGGGCAAGCGCGCCCTGGCGGCCCTCTTCATGACCCTGGTGCTGCTGCTGATGTTCGTCATTCCGCTCTTCATGGCACTGGCCAACGTGGCGGAGAAGGCCCCCATGCTGATCGAGCTGGGCACCACCATCAGCCACTCCCCGCCCCCCGAGCTGCTCTGGCTGCAGCAGGTGCCGCTGGTGGGCGGCAAGCTTTACGACTTCTGGCAGCAGATCCTGGCGAGCGGTGGTCAGGTGCTGTTTGCCAAGCTGGCCCCCTACTTCGGCCAGACCGCCCGCTGGCTCGCCTCCCAGGCGGGCAACCTGGGGCTGCTGTTCGTCCACTTCCTGCTGACTGTCGGCATCTGCGGCCTGCTCTACCACTCCGGTGAAGTGGTGGCGACCGGCATTCGCCGCTTCGCCCACCGGCTGGCCGGCGAGCGCGGCGACAACGCCACCGTGCTCGCTTCACAAGCGATCCGCGCCGTGGCCATGGGGGTCGTGGTGACCGCCCTGGTGCAATCCTCGGTGGCCGGTATCGGTCTGCTGATTGCCGGCATCCCCTACACCATGATCCTGGTGGTGGTGATGTTCCTGCTGATCGTCGCCCAGATCGGCCCCTTCCCGGTGCTGCTGGCCTGCGTCGGCTACCTCTACTGGAGCGGCGACACCACCTGGGGCACCTTCCTGCTGGTCTGGTCGCTGCTGGCGGGCACCATGGACAACTTCCTGCGCCCCTTCCTCATCAAGCGCGGTGCCGACCTGCCGCTGATCCTGATCCTGGTGGGGGTTATCGGCGGCTTGCTGGCAATGGGGATCATCGGCCTGTTTATCGGCCCGGTGCTGCTGGCAGTGGGCTACACCCTGCTGGATGCCTGGATCAAGGAAGGTGAACAACCGGTAGCCACTGCGGTTGAACCACCCAAGGCCCAATAACGATTCAGTAAAAAGGCGATTCAGCCACCATGGCTGATGCAAAGAGCCGCCCGATGGGCGGCTCTTTGCATATGGCAATCGTGCCAGATTGGCTGACCCTCGTAACCCGCACGCACCACATATAACCGTCTCATGCCGAGTCGATTAGCAAAGTCTGATCGACTCTGCGAGCGGTTCACTGAGCAGGGGCCGCACAAAGAGCTGACCCACCTCACCGCCTATCAGCGTATCGACCTCCACTCCCCCTCCACTTCTGCAACACCCACAAGGATCACCAACGCCACAATTCAGCAGGATTGTTCGCTGCTGCAGCTCTGGCTGCGTAACTTCCCCCCTCTCACACAAATGATTCTGCCGGGGTGTCTGCTGTTCGAGCTCTCCGACCCGCTTCTGAGGGCGGTGGATCTTGATTATCAGTCTTCTCACTACAATCCGGTGATCCCGACCTTCAGCCCTGGCTTGCCTTGAGTGGACAGGTACAGCGACCAACCCTGCAGCTGGCTTTGGGTGGTGTAAAGCATGCCAAAAAGGCATGAAATTTATTATTTAAATTCATTTTTTGCAGGTTTATTTGCTGCATATACTGGCTGTCGTTTCACGGTATCGGCGCAGCCTGGCTGACCGAACTGTCCAGCAGGCGTCTTGGTGCCCGGCATGAAGGCGTCCATCATCGATCGGGGGTGCCCCCGGATTTGTTACCGCTGACGGAGCCTTCACATGTTCTCTTCTGCTACCAGTGCACTCATTGTCGAGGGAGGCGCCATGCGCGGCATCTTCGCCAGTGGGGTGCTCGATGCCTTCGTGGAAAGCCACCACTACCCGTTCGACTTCGTCATGGGTGTCTCGGCCGGCGCGACCAATCTGGTCTCCTACCTGAGCGAGCAACCACGCCGCAGCCATCACATCATCACCGAACTGGCTTGCAGCAGCGACTTTCTCGACCCGCTGCGCTTCGTCAAGGGCGGCGATCTGGTGGATGTCAGCTGGCTCTGGCGAACCAGTCGTTACCGCTTCCCTCTCGACCTCGACACTTTCTCCGCCTGCCGCATTCCTTTCTATGCGGTTACCACGGCGGTAGCAACCGGGGAGGCCGTCTACCTGCCAGTACGCCCGGACAATATGGACGAGGTACTGACCGCCACCTGTGCCTTGCCAATGGTGCAGCACGAAACCCCGATGGTCGATGGCCACCCCATGGCGGATGGAGGTATCAGCGACTCCATACCCGTACTTGAGGCTTATCGGCGCGGCGCCCGCCGGATGACGGTGGTACTTTCCGAACCTCGCGGCTATCGCAAGAAACCGGCCCGTTTCTGCTGGATGGTCAAAGCGTTACTGAAAACCCAACCGGCGCTGGCGCAGGCGATGCTGGCAAGAGACGTAGCCTACAACCGCGCTCTCGATTTTATCGAGACGCCACCCGCCGATTGCGAGATCGAAGTGATCGCACCACCGGCCGATTTTCCGGTCTCCCGTTTTACCCGCGACCCGTCCAAGCTGGAGTCCGGTTATCTGCAGGGTTACTGGTTCGGGCACCAAAGCGTACTTCGCGCAGCCAGAATGGCACGCGCCGCCTAGCGGCAACCAGGTTGGGAGCGGATACCGCCGTATCCACTCCTGCTGGCATTTCACCCTTTAACATCCCGCTGACCGCTCTGTTCCCATCGGGTCAAGGGGCCGCGGTGGCATCTGCTGATGCATCAGGAGAGCGAGACCATGCCGGAGTGTCGCGCCTTCTGCCGCTGGCTTGAGTTGCAATTTGCCGACCCCGCTCCCGCCAAGGATGGTTTGCCATCCCTCTGAGGCAGGTCACTGAATCGGGCCGGCAAGGGTGGTTAAATGGGCGTTCGTCTCTTTGCCGGATCTTGTCGTGACCATCCTGTCCGCCTCCATGCCGCCAGCCCGGGACTGGCCTGACTATCTGCAGGCATCCTGGTTGCGCTGCGCCCACCAGACCAGCGCCACCCTCTGGCATCCGCCCCACAGTGCCAAGGGGCAGACCCTGCAGAGCCTGCGCCAGCGCAAACGGGACCTGCTCACCACCGGCGAGATGGCACTCGAGGATCTCTACGAATTCATGGAGGGGCGCCCCTGCGCCCTGCTGCTCACCGACGAGAGTGGCTGCCTGCTGGCCCAGACCGGTCACCCCGAAACCCTGCGCGAGCTGGCGGCGCTGGGGTTTGGCCCTGGCGCCTTCTTCAGCGAGGGGCGCATCGGCACCAATGCCATCAACCTGGCGGCGCTGGAGGGAGTGCCGCTCTGCGTCAGCGGCCCCCAGCACTTCAACCAGACCCTGCACCCCTGGCACTGCTGCGCCAGCCCGGTCTACAACAGCAACGGCCGTCAGGTCGCCATCATGGCGCTGACCTGCAAGGTGGAGGAGGCGAGCGCCGGCGATCTGGCGCTCACCGTCAGCGCCGGGCGCGAACTGGCCCACCTGCTGCAGATGGAGACCCTGATGCAGGAGTCCCAGCACCATCTGAGCGAACTCTACGCCCTGCTCGACGGCATGGATGACGGCGTACTGGCCTGGGATCCCCAGGGTCGGCTGCGCTACCTCAACGCGCTGGCGGCCAATCGGCTGCGGCTCGATCCGGCGCTCTGCCTCGGTCAGCCGCTGGAGCAGCACCTGCTGCTGCCCCAGCGGTTGCAGCTCGCCATCAAGGGGCAGACCCCGCTCAGCCATGTGGAGGTGACCCTGGAGAAGCTAGGCGCTCAGGAGGGGGAATTTATCAATGCGCTGGTGAGCCTCAAGCCACTACCCGGGCCGGACGGGGTCAGCTTTATCGCCCTACTGCACCCGGTCGGTCGGCTGCGGGCCATCAGTCAGCTGCGCCAGACGGTACCCGAGCTGTCGGCGCTGGTGGGCGAATCGAGCGCCATGCGCAAGCTGCTGCGTTACGCCCGGCAGGCGGCCCAGAGTCAGGGGCCCATCCTGCTGCGCGGCGAGGAGGAGGTGGGCAAGGCCCAGCTGGCGGAGGCGATCCACTTCGGCAGCGAACGGGCCGCCGGGCCGCTCATCACCCTCAACTGTCAGGCCCTGCCGAGCGAGCGGATGGCGCTGGAGCTGATGGGCTCCGATGAGGCAGGACAGGAGCGGGCCGGCAAGTTCGAACTGGCCCACGGCGGCACCCTGGTGCTGGAGCAGGTGGAGTGCCTCTCTGCCCCCATGCAGGCGGCGCTGCTGCAACTGCTCAAGACTGGCCGCCTGCAGCGTTTCGACTCGGCCCGTATCCTGCCGCTCAAGGTGCGGATCATCGCCACCAGCAGCGCCCCGCTGGAGCAGCTGGTGCAGGAGGGGCACTTCGGCCGCCAGCTGCTCTATGCCCTGCAGGCGTGCGAACTGTGGCTGCCAGGCCTGCGCGAGCGCAGCGCCGATCTGCCCGGCCTCATCAGCCAGCAGTTGGCTGCGCAGGGGCGCGAGCCGGTGCGCCAGTTCAGCCCGGCGGCCCTCGATTGCCTGCTCGCCTATCCCTGGCCCGGCAACCTGGGGGAGCTGCGCAGTGCCGTCGAGCATGCCCTGCTTCATGCCGGTCAGGGGCCAATCCCGCCGGAGGCGCTTCCCGCTGCCATCCGGCACGGTTATCAGCGGGTGGCGGACGAGGTGGTAGGGCAACCGTTGCTCACGCTGGCAGAGCTGGAGCGCCAGGCCATCCTGCGCTGCGCCCACGCCTGCAAGGGGCAGGTGAGCCAGATGGCCCAGCAGCTGGGGATCGGCCGCACCACCCTCTGGCGACGGCTGAAACTGCTCGAGATCGACCCCGCCGACTACCACGGCTGACGCCGGCCCGAGCCATTGCATACCGGTTCGCAGAACATGAAAAAGGCCCCGCAGTGGCGGGGCCTTTTCTATGGCAAGCTGGCTGGTCGTTACAGCCCCAGCTGGTGGGCGGTGACGATGGCCGCCAGCACATCCTCGGCGGTGACCTTGAACGGCATGTTGTGGATGGTCTCCCCTTCCGCGGTAGAGGCCTTGGCCACCTCCATCAGGCGCGCCATGTCCAGCTCCTTGACCCCCATCATGTGCAGGTTGGTGGGCAGGCCGATGGAGCGGCAGAAACCCAGCACCGTCTCGATCTCCGCCATGGGCGCATTCTCCAGCACCAGCTGCACCAGGGTACCGAACGCCACCTTCTCGCCGTGGTAGAGGTGGTGACACTCGGCCAGCTGGGTCAGGCCGTTGTGAACGGCGTGGGCGGCAGCCAGCCCGCTGCTCTCGAAGCCGATACCGCTCAGATAGGTGTTGGCCTCGATGATGTTCTCCACCGCCTTGGTGCAGAGCCCCTGCTCCACCGCCAGCTTGGCCTTGTAGCCATCGGCCAGCAGGGTCTGGTAGCAGAGCTCGGCGATGGCCTGCGCCGCCAGGGTGGAGGCACCACCGGCCATGGTCTGGCAACCGGACACCTTGTTGGCGCGCGCCTCGAAGTAGGTGGAGAGCGCATCCCCCATGCCGGAGACCAACAGCCGCACCGGGGCACGGGCAACCACGCCGGTATCCATGATGACCATGTTGGGGTTGGTCGGGATCATCAGGTATTCGCTGAACTGCCCTTCCGGGGTATAGATGACCGCCAGCGCGCTGGTGGGGGCATCGGTGGAGGCGATAGTCGGCACTATGACCACCGGCACCTGCTGGTAGAAGGCGACCGACTTGGCGGTATCCAGCGTCTTGCCGCCACCGATGCCGATGATGACGTCAAACGGGGTCTGCTTGCAGCGAGCCAGCAGGCGGTCGATCTCGGGGCGGGAACACTCGCCGTTGAAGCAGTCGAACTCGGGCTGGATGCCTGCCGCGTGGAAGCTGGTGGCCACGGTATCGCCTACCAGCTTGGTGACGAAGGCGTCGGCCAGAATAAGGGGCTTGCTGCCGAGCGCTTTGACGTAGTTGCCGATATTGGCGAGGGCCCCGTTGCCTTGCACGTATTTGCTGGGGCTGATGATGATGCGGTCCATATTTTATCCCTCTCTCTTTATTTCGTAAGACTTCTTTTGAAACTAAAGGAGGCGAAGGGGCGGCAGTGCCGGGGACTCCTTCGTCTTTTACTTGCATGACAGTGGCGCTGCGCAGGCTCGGCGAGCGAGCACAGCGCCTTGAAGCAGGCAGGTCAGTCGCCGAAACGCTCCGCTGCCAGTTGCTGGAAGCAGGCCAAGGCGGCCTCGGCATCCTCCCCGCGTGCCAGCAGGGTGAGCGTGTCCCCCTGGCGCACATCGAGCATGGTGAGCCGGGTCAGACTGCGGGGATTGGCCTCTTTCTTCCCCTTCTGCAGCTTGAGTTCGGCGGCAAAGGGCTTGAGGGCGGCCACCAGGCGGGCGGCGGGGCGCACGTGCAGGCCGTGGGGATTGTCCACCACTACTTCGCAGCGCAGCCAGCCGTCGTCGGGTGCAGGAGCGGCTTCAACGGCCTGCGGCTCCGCCTTGCCCGGCAGCATCGCCTGTTTCGGGCCAAGGGCCCCCAGCGCCTCGGCGGCGACCTCATCCAGCGTCAGGCCGGAACCGGCCGCCACCACGGCGGCCAGGGTGCCCTCGACCAGCGGGGCCGGGCAGAGCCGTACCCGGGCGCCCAGCTCGGGGGGCAGTAGTTCGAGGGCGGTCTCGGCGCTCAGGAGAGCGCTGCCCAAGTCCATCAGCACCAGCACGCCGCTGCCGTCATCCGCTTCTTCAATCGCACTCATCACGGCGATGGCGTCGGTGCCGATGGGGTGGTCGGGGTCATCGACTCCGGCCGCCAGCAGCAGTTTTGCCGGGCTGCCCAGCTGGTCGGCCAGCGCTTTCAAGCCGGCCGCAAGCTGGGCGCTGTGAGAGACCACTACGATTCCGATCATGTTTACAACCTCGCTCTGTCGCGCAGGGCGGTCAGCAGCAGCAGGGTCGAGGTGGCCCCGGCATCCTGATGGCCGATGCTGCGCTCGCCAAGATAGCTGGCGCGCCCCTTGCGGGCCTGCATCTGGATGGTGGCCTCGGTGCCGGCGGCAGCGGCCGCCACCGCCTTGTCCAGCGCCTCGGGCAGCGGCAAGCCTTGCTGCTCCGCCTGCTGCAGGGCGGCCAGGGCCGGCCACCAGGCGTCACACATGGTCTTGTCACCCGGCTCGGCGCGGCCGCGCGAGACGATCCCCTCCACCCCGTCGCTCAGCATCTTGCCAAGCTGGCCGAGGGTCAGGCTCTGGCAGGCGTCGCTGCTCGCCGCGGCCCGGATGAAGAAGGTGCCGTAGAGCGGGCCGCTGGCGCCGCCGACCGAGGAGAGCAGGGTCATGCCGGTAGTTTTCAGCACCTGGCCGATGTCTTTGTCTGCCACCGCCGGCAGCTTCTCTGCCACCTTGGCGAAACCGCGCTGCATGTTGAGGCCGTGGTCGCCGTCGCCGATGTCGGTATCCAGCGCCGTGAGGTAGTCACGCTGCTCGGTGAAGATGTGCTCGCAGTCGAGCAGCCAGTTGACGATTTGATGCTTGCTTAACATGAATATTCCTCAGCAGCCGCGACGCAGGGCGGGGGTGTGAACGGGGGCATCCCACAGGGTCATCAGCTCGTCATCCACCTTGAGCAGGGTGATGGAGATGCCGGTCATGTCGAGGGAGGTACAGTAGGGGCCGATCAGGTTGCGCACCAGATGGATGCCCGCCTCTTCGCACAGGGTTGCAAGACGGCCATAGACACCGTAGAGCTCGGAGATCGGGGTGCCACCCAGACTGTTGACCAGTGCGATGACCCGGTCGCCCTTGTTGAACGACTCGATAAAGGTGTGCTCCTCCTGCCAGCTGCCGGAGGCTCTGTCCCAGTGACGCAGGGTGCGGCCATAGGGGGTGTTGTCGACCAGCTCCTTGAACATGTCCTCCACCAGGGCATTGAGGTCGGTGAAGGGGCGGCGTTCGATGCCTGGCTCGCCGTGGATGCCGACGCCGAACTCCACCTCGTTGTCCGCCAGGGTGAAAGAGGGCTTGCCGGCAGCGGGAACTGTGCAGGCATGCATGGCCACCCCTATGGTGCGGCTCTGGTTGTTGACGCGGCGGGCCAGCGCCTCGCAGCGCGCCAGATCGTAGCCCGCCTCGGCGGCGGCACCGACCAGTTTCTCGCACAACACGGTCGTGGCAACGCCGCGGCGGCCGGCGGTATAGAGGCTGTCCTTCACCGCCACGTCGTCATCGATGAGGGCGAACCCCACCTTGACACCATCACCGTGCAGCAGCTCGACCGCAGTCTCGAAGTTGAGCACGTCGCCGGTGTAGTTCTTCACCAGAAACAGCACGCCAGCGCCGCCATCGACCGCCTGGCCGCACTCGTACATCTGATCCGGCGTAGG
The DNA here is from genome assembly GCF_002259925.1 of Aeromonas sp. A35_P. NCBI lineage: Bacteria > Pseudomonadati > Pseudomonadota > Gammaproteobacteria > Aeromonadales > Aeromonadaceae > Aeromonas > Aeromonas sp. A35_P. Next base: position 9,797 of record NZ_NEVB01000030.1, read on the forward strand.
CGAGGTGAAGATCTCGCCGGGGCAGGCACCATCCAGCATCCCCTTGCCCACCAGGCCACCGTGCATCGGCTCGTGGCCGCTGCCACCGCCGGAGACCAGCGCCACCTTGCCCATCACGGGAGCATCGGCACGGGTGATGAAGTGGGGCTCGATACGCACCTTGAGCTCGGGGTGGGCGGCGGCCATCCCCATCAGCTGTTCACGGACCACGGCATCGACGGCATTGATCAGTTTCTTCATGGCTCACTCCTTGGCTTGCCACCGCTCGGGTGGGCAAATGGTTGATGGAGCCAGTCTAACGGCAGAAAAGAGGATAAAAATGACGGGCGGTTTGGTTCGAATTTGAAACAGCAGAAGAGGGGTTGGCGTTTCAATCTGAAACGGTGCGGAGCAAATAAGAGCAAAACTGTTAGCCGTCTCACAGCCAACAAAAAGGGCCCCGCAGGGGCCCTTCGCTACAACAGCAATAAGCTGACGGGTTAGATGGCCCAACCACCGGCATAGAAGACAACCAGCGCCACGGCGATGATGACGGTGCCGATGTTGAGCTTCTTCCACTCGGCGGCAAACAGGCGACCGATCACCAGGGCCACGAAGCCCAGCATGATGCCGGTGACTATGTTGCAGGTGAGCACGATGAAGACGGCGCACAGCATGCCGGAGAGCGCATCGACCGAGTCGTTGAAGTCCAGCTTGGTGACATTGCCCAGCATCAGCAGACCGACGTACATCAGCGCCGGTGCGGTGGCATAGGCCGGTACCAGATAGCTCAGCGGCGAGAGGAAGATCATCAGGAGGAACAGCACGCCGACCAGGGTGGCGGTCAGACCCGTCTTGCCACCGGCGGCAGTGCCTGCGGCGGACTCGATGTAGACGGCAGCCGGTGCACCACCGACGGCGCCTGCCACCATGCTGCTGACGGAGTCCGCGGTCAGGGCCTTGCCGCCACTGATGATATGGCCACGTTCGTTGATAAGGCCCGCCTGACCAGCCACGGCACGGATGGTGCCGGTGGCGTCAAACACAGCAGTCATTACCAGCGCCAACACAGTAGGGATAACCACCGGATTGAGGGCACCCAGCAGATCCATGCTGCCTACCAGAGAGCCCTTCTCGCCCGTCAGGCTCGGCATGGCGAAGAAGCCCTGCCAGGTCACTTTCGGGTCGAAGATGAGGCCGAGGATGGAGATGGCGATGATCACCATCAGGATGCCGCCCGGCACCTTGCGACGCTCCAGACCAAAGATGGCGGCCAGACCCAGCACCGTCATGATGACCGGGAAGGCGGTGACTTCACCGAGTTGCACCGGCAGACCGGCTCCTTCGTTCTTGATCACCATGCCGACGCCATTGGTGGCGATCAGCAGCAGGAACAGGCCGATACCGATGCCGGTGCCGTGGGCGATGCCGGAGGGGAGGTTGTCCAGGATCCACTGGCGCACACCGGTGACACTGATCAGGGTGAACAGCACACCCATCAGGAAGATGGCGCCCAGCGCCACCGGAATGCTCAGCCCCTGCCCCAGCACCAGGCTGAAGGCGGTAAAGGCGGTGAGGGAGATGGCGCAACCGATGGCCATCGGCAGCTTGGCCCACAGCCCCATCAGCAGGGAGCCGAAAGCAGCGATCAAACAGGTCGCCACAAACACCGGCCCCTGCTCAAAGCCGGCAGCACCCAGCATGTTCGGCACCACTATGATGCTGTAGACCATAGCCAGGAAGGTGGTCAGCCCTGCGACCAGCTCCTGACGCACGCTGCTGCCGCGCGCAGAAATGGAAAAATAAGAGTCCAGAAAGCCGCCATTCCCTGATTGGGCGGCCATATCTTGCTTTGCCATAACTAATCCTGAAAGTGTGAAGGAAATCGTTTGCGTGAATGGCGCGCAAAATAGCAAGAATTTATCCGGATTGCAGCGATTTCCCTGATTTTTTCATCAAAATCACAGGGAACGTTCTCGTTCGGGCACAGATATGACGGGTTCAGGCTGCCCCTCTTCCCCTGCGAGCGTAAACGACCCACCTATACTGCAGGTAACCATTCACGCCGCCAGACGGGAGATACCCATGCACACCCGCAATTTGCTGAACGATATCCCCTCGCCACTCCCTACCGAACTCTTTCAGGATCTGGTCAGTACCAATCACCTGAGGATCGAGCGCATTCTCTCCCACGGCCATCAGACGGCCCCCGGCGAATGGTACGATCAGGACGAACATGAGTGGATCCTGGTGGTGCAGGGCGAAGCCAGCCTGCTGTTCATCGATCCGCAAACCCAACAACAGCAGCTGGTCCAGCTGGGGCCGGGAGATCACATCAATATCCCTGCCCGCCAGAAGCACAGGGTCGAGTGGACCCATCCCGACATGACCACCGTCTGGCTCTGCGTGTTTTACTGAGTCGCGTGAGGAAAAAGAGGCATTTCGGGGGAAATGAGGACTGTGTCGGAAACGAAAAAAAGCCCAGTCTGTCGACTGGGCTTCTTAAGTAGTGGCGGAGCGGACG
>NZ_NEVB01000031.1:0-12191 GCF_002259925.1 Aeromonas sp. A35_P
GTCAGGGATAGCCTGGTCCAGGGAGAGTTTGGCAAACAGACGCATTGAGGCAATTTCGTAGAGTGCGTCCTCCATGGCGCCGTCGCTGAGGTTGTACCACTGCTGCATACAGTGAATGCGGAGCATGGTATCGAGTGGGTAGGGACGACGCCCGTTACCAGCTTTGGGATAGACGGGTTCGATGACCCCCAGCATCCTTGGCCATGGGAGCACAGCCTCCATGCGAGCCAAGAATATCTCTTTACGGGTTTTACGGCGTTTGCCATTGAACTCGCAGTCCGCGAAGGTGAGCTGGTGACTCATGCTGAACCTCATCCCTGATGCCAAGTGGGGTTCATGATCTCACATCAAGGACTTTTTCGCACTTTCCTTAGCTCCATTCAATGGGAGGCAACGTCGACATTCGTTACTTCGTGATTCACAGGGGCCATGATCGTTCAACTGCACCAGAATACGCAGTGTGACTCTGTCATCAATGAGGTATTTCATTTCTGAGCAGCTCGGCTTAGTACGGCAAATGTGGGTTCAAGTGTGGGTTCAAAACTAAAAAAGCACTTCCAGTTAAATGAAAGTGCTTTTGTTTTCAGTTACTTAGCTGTTATGGCTTAGTTCATGCCGTAGCGCTTGAGTTTCTTGCGCAGAGTACCGCGGTTGATCCCCATCATCACGGCAGCGCGAGTCTGGTTGCCACGGGTGTACTGCATGATCACGTCCAGCATGGGAGCTTCGACTTCGGAGAGAACCATATCGTACAGATCAATCACTTCCTGACCGTTCAACTGGGCCAGGTAGTTACGCAGGGCCTGTTGCACAGAGTCACGCAGGGGGCGCTGGGTCGGCTCGGCAGCGTGATTGTGAGTAGTTGTTACCAATGCATCAGAAGTCAGGGTTTGTTCGAACATATTCGGTCGGCTCTTTAGTTATGCGTTAACCTAATCCATCGAAATACGCTTCGAGTGCCTCGAGTTGTGCATCTGCACAATCCAGGGCATTGAAGTGCTTACGGAATTCTCGGCCCGTCTCTTCTTCATCCAGATACCAGCCCACATGTTTACGGGCAATGCGCGCTCCCAGATATGCACCATAAAACTGGTGCAGATTGGTGACATGCTCGTTCATCAGGGTGCGAACCTCTTCCCTGTCGGGAGGTGGCAGCTTGGTGCCCGTCTCAAGAAAATGACGGATTTCCCGGAAAATCCAGGGTCGTCCTTGCGCAGCACGGCCGATCATCACGGCATCAACACCGGTATAGTCGAGGACATACCGGGCCTTCTCCGGGCTGTCTATGTCGCCATTGGCGACAACAGGAATCGATACGGCCTGCTTAATCGCCCTGATAGTGTCGTACTCCGCTTCGCCCTTGTAGAGGCAGGCACGGGTACGACCATGCACGGCGAGGGCCGCGATACCGCAATCTTCGGCGATTCGGGCGATCTCCTCGCCATTGCGGTTATCCGGATCCCATCCTGTGCGGATCTTCAAGGTGACAGGCACGTCCACTGCGTCCACCACGGCCCGGCAGATGGATCTGACCAGGTCTGGTTGGCGCAACAGGGCGGAACCTGCCAGCTTCTTATTCACTTTTTTTGCCGGACATCCCATGTTGATGTCGACGATCTGAGCGCCCTGCTCCACGTTGTAGCGGGCGGCAAACGCCATCATCTCGGGGTCGGCTCCGGCAATCTGGACCGATCGCAAGCCCCCTTCAGCAGAGTGATCCATTCTCATCCGGGTTTTCTGGGTATCCCAGACATCCGGGTTGGCCAGCAGCATCTCGGAAACGGCCATGCCGGCACCCAGCCGCAAACAAAGTTCACGGAATGGTCGGTCTGTTACACCGGCCATGGGAGCCACGATCAGGGGAGTTTCAAGCGTGTGGGGACCTATCTGCATTCCACGGTTACCATCGGCTTAGGGCGGCGTATATTACGCATTTTTTAGTCAGGAGAAAAGGTTAGTATTTGAGCGTCAGCCATCTTTTTCTGAAAAAAACGTCGCGCCAATGCTTGCAAAATCAGGAGTGCTTGAAAATCGGACAGATTGTCGGAGCAAAGCGGCAGGGCCAATTGGATGAGGGGGGCCATGATTTGCCTGTCCCCATCCCGGACGGGTTTGCGTTATGATAGCGAGCTTGTATCGAGCAAAGACTCCAAACAAATTCATTACAAACAGATTGGGGACGTATGACGGCAAGGTTCATCAAATCTCTCTACCCGTGTCTGCTTGGCACCATGCTGGGCTCGGCCCAGGCTCAGACGGTCAGTTTCAGCGAAGCCTGGAGCCGGGTCATTCAACAGGATGACGGACTGGCTGCGGAACAGGCCGGGGTGGAGCGGGCGCAACAGCTGCGCGAAGCCGCCAAGGCCATGTATCTGCCCAAGGTGGATGTGGGGGCCAGCTACACCCATCTTGATCAGCCGATGGAGCTGGACATGATGGACCTCAACCCCATCGCCAGCCATCCCGAGCTGGGTCAGATATTGGCTCCCCTCATGCAGAAGTTTCACCTCAGTCCGGATGATTTTGTCACACCGCTGACCAAGCAGAACGTGGTGACCAGCTCGGTCAAGATGCTCTGGCCGCTGTTTACCGGTGGCCGCATCGATGCGGCGCAGGACATTCGCCAGGCCCAGGTGAGCGAGGCGCAGCAGTTGCTGGTGCTCAAGCAGCAGTCCACCTTCGAGAGCCTCTCCCAGGCCTATTTCGGGGTGGTGCTGGCAGGGCAGGTGGTGCAGACCAAGCAGGAGATCGAACAGGGGCTGGCTCACCATCTGGAGCATGCCAAGAAGCTGGAAGCCCAGGGCCAGATCGCCCGGGTTGAGCGCCTCTCCGCCCAATCGGCCTATGACCGGGCCCGTATCGATACCCAGAAGGCGCGTCGCAGCCTGGAGATTGCCCAGCTGGCCCTCGGTCATATGCTCAAGCTCAAGCAGGCGGAACCCAATACCCAGCTCTTCATCAATCAGCAGATGCCCGAGCTCGCTGACTTTGTGCAGGAGACGCTGGCAGTGCACCCCGGTCTCAAGCTGCTGGCAGCCAAGAAGGAGCAGGCACAGGGGATGATCAAGCTGGAGAAGGGCAAGTACGCCCCAGAGCTGTTCCTGTTCGGCAACTACAACCTCTACGAAGATGACTCCATTGTCTCCAAGACCACCCCGGACTGGCTGGTCGGGGTGGGTGTCAGCATGCCGCTGGTGAGCCGTGACGGCCGCTCCGAGACGGTACAGGCGGCCAAGAGCGCCGAGCTGCAGGTCAATCTGTTGCAAGCCAAGACCCGCCAGGATCTGGAGCTGCTGGTCGAGAAGACCTGGCGTGAGGCGGCGCAGGGGCTGGAGGAGTTCCAGTCGCTCTCTTCCACTCAGGCGCTGGCCGAGGAGAACGTGCTGCTGCGGGACAAGGCGTTCGGGCAGGGGCTCTCCACTTCCCTCGATGTGGTGGATGCCCGCAACCAGCTGGCCGGGGTCAAGACCCAGCGCGCCGCTGCCGCTTATCAATATGTCGTCTCGCTGGCGCGTCTGCTGGCCCTCTCCGGGCAGATGAACAGTTTCAACCAGTATCAACGCGGGCAGGTGATCGAGGTGAACTCATGATCGCGACTCGCTCCGCTCCCATTTTCATGTCTGTTTCGACCGCCAAGGGTCGCCCGTTTGCCGAGGTGAATTCATGAGTCATCCCCCCATCAAGAAGAAGATGAGCCAGGGCAAGCCGCTGCTGCTGCCATTGACGCTGGTGCTGCTGGTCATCTGGCTGGGCTGGCGTTTCTGGTTGGCCTATCAGCCCGAGCCGGTACGTCTGCAGGGTCAGATCGAGGCGCAGCAGTACTCCGTTTCCTCCAAGGTTGCGGGTCGCATCGACGAGGTGTTGGTGAAGAAGGGGGATCAGCTGGCCAAGGATCAGCTGGTGTTCACCCTGGCAAGCCCCGAGATCGAAGCCAAACTGAGCCAGGCCAAGGCGGGTCAGGCCGCGGCCGGCGCGATGGCCGAAGAGGCCGAGAAGGGGGCGCGCGCCCAACAGATCGCCGCAGCCAAGGATCAGTGGCAAAAGGCCAAGGCGGCCGCCTTGCTGCGCGGCAAGACCTATGAGCGCATCGCCAGCTTGCACCGGGATGGCGTGATGCCGCTGCAAAAGCGCGATGAGGCCTGGACCGCCTGGCAGGCGGCCAAGTACAGCGAAGGCATGGCCTGGCAGCAGTATCAGATGACCCTGGAAGGGGCGCGGGAAGAGACCAAGATCGCGGCCCGTGAGCAGGCCAAGATGGCGGCAGGTTCGGTGGCGGAAGTGGAGGCCTACCTGGCCGACACCCGCATCAATAGCCCCCATACGGGTGAAGTCTCCCAGGTGCTGCTGCGTAGCGGCGAGCTGGCCCCGCAGGGTTTCCCCGTGGTGACTCTGCTCGACATGAGCGATGCCTGGGCCCAGTTCCACGTGCGCGAAGATCTGCTGCCCCGCTTTGCGCTGGGCACCGAGTTCGATGCCCGCATTCCCGGTCTTGGCGAGCAGACTGTGCGTTTCAAGGTGACCCATGTGGCTGTGATGGGGGATTTCGCCACCTGGCGTGCCACCGACACCCGCCAGGGCTTCGACATGAAGAGCTTCCAGGTGGAGGCGCGCCCGCTGCAGCCGGTCGAGGGGCTGCGGGTCGGCATGAGCGTGCTGGTTGAGCTCTGATGGGACGCGAATGGCGGTTGTTGTGGCAGGATCCGTTCGGCCGGGCGCTGGCCAGCTGGTTGCCCCTGCTGCTGATGGGGATCCTCTGCTGGATCTTCTCTGCCGGGTTGGCGCGGGATCTCAAGGTCGGCCTGGTGGATCTGGATCAGAGCGTGCTGTCGCGCCAGCTGGCCTATTCGCTGGATGCCTCCGCCGGGCTCAAGGTCGCGCGACAGTTCGACTCCATCGCTGAAGGGGCCAACGCCCTGCGGGGAGGCGACATCTACGCCCTGGTCGTGCTGCCCGATCATCTCGAGCGGGATGCCAGGCAGGGTACCCAGCCGCGGGTGACCGTGTTCAACAACGGCCAGTTCATCCTGATCGCCAAGCTGGTCAACTCGGCGCTGGCCCAGGTGGTGGGAACCCTCAACGGCCAGGTCGGCGTGCTGACGGCGATGGCCGACGGCAAGGCGCTGCCCGGGGCGCTCGGCCAGGCAGTGCCCATCAACAGTCAGGTGACGGCGCTTTACAACCTCAATGCCAGTTACGCCCAGTTTCTGCTGAGCGCCATCCTGCCCGCGGTGTGGCAGATCCTGGTGGTGCTCTACGGACTCAATGCGCTGGCCCGCACCGATCGGCTGGGACTGGACTGGACCACCAAAGGGGTCTGGTTCGGGCTCTGGCGAACCCTGCTGCCCCACGTGCTGATCGGCTGGGGCTGGGGGCTACTCTGGACGCTGCTGCTGTTCAAGGGCTTTGCCTATCCCATGCACGGCAGCTGGCTGGTGCTGACGGTGGGGTTGGGGCTCGCCTCGGCCGCCTGCGTCAGCATGGGAGCCTTCTTCTACGCCGTCATCCGGGATCCGGCCCGCGCCCTGTCGCTGGCGGGGGCCTACACGGCGCCGGGGTTCGCCTTCATGGGCGTCACCTTTCCGGTCAGTGCCATGGGGGATTTCGCCCAGTTCTGGCGCAGCCTGCTTCCCATCTCTCACTATGTCGAGCTGCAGATAGGCCAGACCAACTACGGTCAACCGCTGGCGGCAGCGCTGCCCCAGTTCGGTGCCCTGCTGCTGTTTCTGCTGCCCCTGCTGCTGGTCGTGCGCCGTTACCGGGCACAGGCGAGCGCGACCCAGCCACAAGAGGAACTCAAGCCATGATGGGATTCCGGGATCTGCTGCGCCTCGAGCTGCGCACCCTGCTGGCGGACAGGGCCATCATGCTCACCCTGTTTGGCGGCGTCTTCTTCTACTCCTTCCTCTACCCGCAGCCCTATCTGCACCAGCTGCCGCGGGAAGAGGCTGTGGTGGTGGTCAACGAGGATGGCAGCCAGCTCTCCCGTCAGCTGGAGTTCATGGCCGATGCGACGCCGCAGGTAAAACTGGCGGCCCGGGCCAGCTCGCTGGATGAGGCTCGCCAGCGGATGATGGCCGGTGAGGCGAGCGGGATCCTGCACATCCCCAATCACTTCTATCGGGATCTGATGCTGGGCAAGAGCGTGACCCTGAGCTATGCCGGCGATGCTTCCTACTTCCTGGTTTACGGCACCATCGCCGAGGGGCTGGCCCAGGCGGGCGGCACCCTGGCCGCCCAGGTCAAGGTGGCCAGGCTGCTGAGTCACGGCGAGGCGCTGCCGCAGGCGGCCATGGGCTGGAATGCGGTTGCGCTCAACGTGTTGCCGGTGTTCAATCCGACCATGGGCTATGTGAACTACGTGGTGCCGGCGGTGTTCGTGCTGATCCTGCATCAGGTGCTGCTGATGGGCACCGGCATTCTGGGGGCGACCCAGAACCAGCGCAGCCAGCGCGGCGAGTCAGGCTATTGGCAGGATGCGCCCGTCCTGCCACAGCTGCTGGCCCGAACTCTGGTGGTGGGGGGGCTGTTCGTGCTGCCGGTGAGCTACTTCTTCGGCTTCTGCTTCGATCACTACGATATCGCGCGTACCGCCGAGCCGGCCGCACTCTGGCTGTTCACCCTGCCGTTCCTGCTGGCCACGACCTGGTTTGGCGTCGCGCTGGGGGCCCTCTTTACCCGGCGCGATCTGCCGACCCAGGTGGTGCTTGTCTCCTCCCTGCCGCTGGTCTTTCTGGCCGGCTTCATCTGGCCGCTGGAACTCATTCCGGCGCCGCTCAACTGGCTGGCCCAATGGGTGCCGAGCACCCCGGCCATCGAGGGTTTTTTGCGTCTCAATCAGATGGGGGCGGGGTTTGAGCAGGTTGCTCGTTACTGGTGGCAGTTGTGGGGGCTGGCGCTGCTGTATGGCGCCCTGGCGTGCCTGCTGCTGGGTTGGCGCCAATCCCAGAGGCGAACGGTTCGTCCGGCCGCGCCGGCGCGGGATGCTGTGAGCGAGCCCTCCGCCGGTTAGGGGGGCCCCGAAAGTAAAACGGTCAGCCCCTGGGCTGACCGTTTTGCTATGGCGCTGGCTCATGCCCGGCTGAGGCTTGGGTCGCCGATGGCGTAGATCTGGCCTGCTGCCGCCTCGTCGGTCAGCAGACGCAGCCCGCAGGCGGCGACGTCGGCCCGGCGCACCAGACCGTGCATCTCCTTGCCTTGGCTCAGCACGGCCGCACCGGTTGCGATGCCATCCTGCAGGCCGGCCGGGCGCAGTATGGTCCACGCCAGCGTGCTGGTCTGCAACCAGCTCTCCGCTAGACTTTTTAATCTGACCTCGTGCCCGAAGGCCGCCCGCGCCCGCTCGGGCAGATATTGCCAGCTGTCGCCGCAACCGAGGGAGGTGACCAGCAGCAGGCGCTTGAGCCCGGCCCGCTCCATCTCGTCGATCACCTGGCGGTTGCCCAGATAATCGACGGGCTCAACCTGGCGAAAGCTGCCGAGAGTGGAAATGGCCTGCGCCCCGTCACCTGCCAGCCGGCAGGCGGCTGCTACCGCCTGCGGGTCTAGGGCATCGCCGCTGACGACGTCAACGTCCAGCGATTGAAGTTCGGCGGCCATGTCGGCATGGCGCACTAGGGCGACGACCCTGTGGCCAAGTTGCAGCGCTTGCTCGGTGAAAGCGCGGCCCAGCCCGCGGCTGGCTCCGAAGATGAGTGTGGTTGGCATGGTGCGGCTCCCTTGAGTGAAAGGGCTAGCCTAGAGGGCGGAAGAGATGTTGTAAATGAGAGTTGTTTTTATTTGTCTGACAGGAGAGAAAACGGTGAGCCGGAGACACCCGGCTCACGCAGCATCAGCCGTTGTAGTGGCCGATATTGGGACGACGGCTGGGGCCACTCAGGTGGATATCCACCGGGTTGAACGCCTTGATCGCCTCGAAGCTGAAGTTGCCGATGGCCTGATGCAGGCTCTGGGGGCTGTGGTTGGTGATGAGGATGACGCTTTTTGAGAGGTTGCGGCGACGGCGCAGCAGGTGGCCGAGGAAGCTGGACTGGCTCTCCGCCATCTTGGCGCGATTGGCCGCCACCTCGTCGATGATCAGCAGGTCCACCTCTTCCAGGGCGCGCCGGTACTGGTTGCGCTCCTCCTGATCCTGGATGACGTTGAAGAACAGCCGATCAACGATGGAGGCCCACTGCTGGAAGATCACCGACTTCTGGTGGCGTTCGATCAGCTCGTGCGCCACCGCGCCGGCCAGGGTCGACTTGCCGGTGCCGTAGTCGCCATAGATCAGCATGCAGCCACCGCCGCTCTTCTCCCAGTGTTCGAAACCGCTGATGAAGTAACGGGCCGTCTCGATGGGGTATTGCAGCGCGGGGTCGCCGGCATCCATGCGCTCGAACACCCAGTCCGGGTTGAGGTCGGCCTGGGCGATCAGCTTCTGGATCCGCTCCTGGCGCGCCACCTTCTGCAGTTCGCGAACCTCGGCGTTGGCCTTGGCGTCGTACTCCTTGCGCAGGGTTTCATAGTCGTACTGGCTACCACCGGTCTGGGCCTGCAGGCGACGAATGCGCTCGAGCAGGCCGCTGACATGGCGGCTTAATTCGGGGTCGTGCATCCGTTGCTCCTGCTTGGCCTTGGCGATCTTCCGGCGTTTGGCCTCGATCTCTTCCAGCTCCTGGCGCAGGGGATCGTGCGGATCAGTCATGGAGTGCTCCTTCTGCTCGGTCTGGGTGGGGACTGGGGTCTGATTTTGCCTGTTGGCAGGGGCCTTCTTCAATCATTATCCGGCTCCTGGCGCTGCACGGCCAGCCGCTTGGCCTCTTCGATCATCTCTTGCGCCCGCTTGCTCGGGCCCGCCTCCACCGGCTCCGGGGTGACTTGCTGATAGCCGGTCACGCTCATCGGCTGGCGGCGAGCGTAACGGCGGGTCTTGAGGGCGCGAATGAACTTGAGCATCCACTGGTGCTGGGAGTCGAACACCTCGGGCCGTCCCAGCCAGTAGGCGATGAACTCGCCGAGATCCTCTTCGCTGTAGCTGGCATCGATCACACCGCACAAACGGGCGAGGGCGGGCAACTCTTCATCCGGGCGCCACTGCAGGTGCATCTGGAAGGGGCGCTCCGGCAGGGGGCTGCGTATCCGCTGGGTCAGCAGCGGCAGCTGGAACGGGCACTGATGGTAGTGCTCACTCTCGGTCTGGCTCTCGACCTGCAACAGGCCGGCTTCCATCAGCTCGTCAAACAGTTCGGTCAGCTGGCGGGCATTGACTTGAAAGGAGAAGCCGCTGGGATCGCCCGGGTCGACCACCGCCAGCGCCCGCCCAAGCTCCGGATAGTTGAGCCTGGCCAGCTGATTTTCCAGCACCAGCCGACGCAACTGCAGGGTATAGAGGCTGCGGGCAGGGTGGGACAATCTGGGGTGGGCGAGGGCGCTGTATTCGGCTGGGGTCATGGCATGCTTCATCGACGAAATTGAGGGGCATTATCCCCCATGGCGGGGCTGCATACAATTGATGGTGGCTAGGGGGAGATGCAGCAGGGCGGGGCGCAGCCGATCTCTGCCCGCGCGAGACAGGGGGAGTGATTGTCTCCCTATATCCCTCTTGCTGGGCCGAAGCGATGCCAGCAGGACAAGGCGGGTTTTCGAGCGACATCATTACCTGCTTGATTTCAAACAGTTGACGGTCTAAATAGCTATCTGGCATAGCTTTAATGGAGATTATTCTATCATCCGATTGGTCAGTGCAGTCGGTTATGGTCTAGGCTTGAAGCTAAATAACTGGTTGACTAATAAGAGCTTTATCAAGATGTCAAAAGCCGGATTACGGATCCTGGTGGTGGAAGACGAGGTCGTTTTTCGCCACTCTTTGGTAAATTATCTCGAGCACGATGGTGCCTGCGTTTACCAGGCAGAAGACGGTATTGAAGCTCTCTCCGCCGCCGCGCTTTACCACCCCGATGTTGTCTTGTGCGACCTGAACATGCCCAACATGGATGGCCATGAGGTCATCGCCTGTCTCTCTGCCCGCTATCCCCATATCCCTGTCATCGTCATCTCGGCCCAGAGCAAGATGGAGGCAGTCGAGCGGGCGCTGCGTGCCGGCGCCCGCGACTTTCTGCTCAAGCCCATCTCGGACTTCGGTCAGGTGCGCCGCAGCATAGAGCAGTGCCTGGCGGCCAACCACGGCTATGGGCAGCAGCTGGAGTTGATGGATCACATGGATTTTTTCCGCGAGCACGACAAGGCGGCCACCCGGTTGCTGGCCTGGCTGAAGCCACCCGGTCTGCAGGAGTGGGGGCCCTGGCAGGTGACCTTCAAGGGGATGGGCAACCTGTTCATTCCCGATACCTTCAAGGTGGATGACAAGCTGCTGGTGCTGGTGATGGAGCTGCCGGTGCTCGGGGTGGATGCGGCGTTTTGCGGGGCCTTGGTGCGCTCCCTGATGAACGGGCCCTATCGCCAGTTTCAGCGCGGCGAGAGCCTGTTGCTGACTCAACCCCATCGGCTGCTCGATTACCTCAATCTGCAGCTGATCGAATCCGGCCTGCGCCACTCGTTTGCCATGGCAGCACTGCTGTTTGATCAAGAGGACGGGCTGGTCTTTGCCAATGCCGGGCTGACCTCGCCCCATTGGCTGGTACGCTCCGGAGGGCTGCCGCTCGGCCTGCTGCGCACCAGTCACTATGCCTTGCACAGACGCAGTTGGCATGAGCCGTTTGACCTGCAGTTTCGCAGTGATAGCGGCAGTGCCCTGCATGTGCAGGTTCGACATCATTGAGGCCTTGTCAGACGGCCACATACAAAGAGGGCGCCCATGGGTGCCCTCTTTGTTGCTTACAATCTTGACCGCTTAGACGGCGGCAGATTGCAGCTTCTTGTCGTGTTCCTGCGGCTCTTTGGCCGGGCCTTCGGCACCGTGCATCCAGTAGACCAGGCGGTTGGCCATGGTCAGCAGGATCAGGGCGCTGATGACGGCTGCCAGCGCGATGCCACCGAAGATGGCCATGGCACCGGACTCGCCGACGAAGGAGCCGATAAAGCCGGCGGCATAGTTGGCGAGAGCCACGAAGCCGAACCAGGCGCCCATCATCAGGGAGGCCAGGCGCAGCGGAGCCAGCTTGGTCACCATGGAGAGGCCGATCGGGGAGAGGCAGAGCTCGCCCAGGGTGTGGAACAGGTAGGCGCCGACCAGCCAGAACATGGAGGTCTTGACGGCCTGATCACCACCTTGCTCCAGCACGGCACCGATCATGAACAGGAAGCCGATGGCCAGGAACAGCAAACCCATGGCGAACTTCACCGGGGAGTTCGGCTCTTTCTTGCCGAGCTTGATCCAGATGGCGGCCACGATGGGAGCCAGGGTGATGATGAAGAAGGGGTTCAGGGACTGGAACCAGGCGGTTGGTACTTCGAAGCTACCGATCATGCGGTCGGTATACTCCTGTGCGTACAGGTTCATCAGACCGCCAGCCTGCTCGAAGCCGGCCCAGAAGATGATGGTGAACAGACCCAGCACCAGGATGACCTTGATGCGATCCACTTCCTGCTTGGTCAGCGGGGCTTTCTGCTCTTTGGAGCGCTGCTCGGCGGCGCGCTGGGCGGCCGGCACGCGGCCGATATCACCGAGGAAACGCTGGGCCATGGTGGCCTGTACTACCAGAGAGAGCAGCATGCCGATACCGGCGCTGACGAAGGCGGCTTGCCAGCCGTAGGCGGTGGCGGCTGCGCCACAGATCACGCCGGCCAGCAGGGAGCCCAGGTTGATGCCCATGTAGAAGATGGTGAAGGCACCGTCACGACGGTGGTCACCTTCCTGATACAGATCACCCACCATGGTGGAGATGTTCGGTTTGAACAGACCGTTACCCACGATCAACAAGCCAAGACCTGAATAGAACACTGTGTTGACCATGTCCGGGAACATGGCGTGGGGCAGGGCCAGCGTGAACTGGCCGGCGGCCATCAGCACGGCACCAAACAGGATGGCGCGGCGTTGGCCGAGGAAGGTATCTGCCAGCCAGCCGCCGATGATCGGGGTGATGTAGACCAGACCGGTATAGATGCCGTACAGCTTGAGGGCATCGGCTTGGGTCCAGCCCATTCCGCCGTTGGCAGTCATGTCAGTCAGATAAAGCACGAGCACGGCCCGCATGCCGTAGTAGGAGAATCTTTCCCACAGTTCGGTACTAAAGAGCAAAAAAAGCCCTTTAGGG
>NZ_NEVB01000032.1:0-12163 GCF_002259925.1 Aeromonas sp. A35_P
CAGTGTGGCGGTGCGCCTCAGGTTGATCCCGGCCCATAAACTGTTATCTTCGATATTCCTTTTCGTCAGCTGTGCGTTCGCACAGGTTTTTATACAAGGACAGGGTGCATGGAACAGATTATTTCGCCGGCAGACGCGCTGCCGGGACGCCGCGAGGCGATGGTGATTGGCCAGCAGCATGCGGTCAATGGTCACCCGACTCAGGGCCCCTGGCCTGAAGGGATGGCGGCGGCCTGGTTTGGCATGGGCTGCTTCTGGGGTGTGGAGCGCCTGTTCTGGCAACAGCCCGGGGTTTATTCCACCGCTGCCGGCTATCAGGGTGGGGTGACCCAGAATCCCACCTACAAGGAGGTGTGCAGCGGATTGACCGGCCATGCCGAGACGGTGCAGGTGGTGTTTGATCCCAAGGTGATCGGCTACGGGGATCTGCTCAAGCTGTTCTGGGAGCAGCACGATCCGGCCCAGGGCATGCGCCAGGGCGGTGACATCGGCACCCAGTATCGCTCTGTCATCTTCTATGCCGACGAGAGCCAGCAGGCCATCGCCCAGCAGAGTCTGGCCGCCTATCAGCAGGCGATGCTGGCCAGCGGCGACGGCCGCGCCATCACCACCCGCATCCTGCCGCTGGCCCCCTTCTATTACGCCGAGGATTACCATCAGCAATATCTGGAGAAGAATCCGGAAGGGTATTGCGGTCTGGGCGGCATCGGCGTCTGCCTGCCACCTAGCCTCAACCGCTAGGGCAAGATGACGGGTATCTGTGACTCGTCATTGTGTGTGAAAAGAAAAAGGCCGCCTTTGCGGCCTTTTTATCGGTTTTTGTCAGAAGCGTGAAAAAAAACATAAAAAAATGTGTCATGGAGAGGAACTTATTCGAACCAGGCTTGCCCAACTTGGTAGCCACCATGGACGGCGGCCAAGACCAGACACATTTCTTGCCTCGAAATTCATAAAAGTCATTGAAAAACTTGATGAGTTGAAATGCTAGCAAGCAGGGCTGCCAATGAAGGCGGCCCTTTTCATTATCTGCGGTGCGAAAAATGGTGGGAGAGTGGCGACGCTAGCGTTCGCCACGGCGCTCAGCTGATGGCGCCGTCAAACAGGTTCTTGATGAGATCGATGAACTCTTCGAGGAAGGCTTTCTGCTCCGGGGTCGGGGCGCGCAGCCAGACGGCGGAGAGCACCTCTTCCAGATCGGCCACCACCGCATCGGCTTCCTGCATGATCACGAAGCGCAACTTGGGATCGAGCTGCGGATTCTGCTCGCAGATGGCCATCAGGTTGCCGGCCACCCGGCTGCTCACCAGATCTTCGATGGTCTGTTCACCACTGCTCTGTTGCTGGGTTTCAAACAGTCCCAGACTCTCCACCAGATACTCAATCAGGGCGATATAGCCTTCGCTTTCTACAACCATGGCGGCCTCAATCCTCAACAATACGGAAAAACTGTGCGTATTTTAGTGGCTGGACCTAGCTTGGCAAGCGACAGTGCAGGCGATAACGGATAAAACCGACACCGCTGCGCTCCACGCTCTCCAATCCGGTCAGCTCAAAGCCATACCGTAAAAATAGCCCATAGCTGAAGGCGCTGGCCTCCGTCGTCAGCTGTTTGAGTCCGAGTCGTTGCGCCTCGGCGAGGGCCGCGGCCAGCAGCAGGCCGCCATAGCCAAGGCGCGGGTGATCGGCGCTCACATAGAGCAGGCTGAGGTGACCATCCTGGCTCAGGGTGACGAAACCGAGCGGCTCGCCGTTTTGCTCCAGCACCCAGCCGTGGTGCTCGCGCAGCTGGCCGACAAAGCCGGGATGACGGGCGCCGAGGGCCCACTGCTCCACCTGCTGCGGGCTGTAGTGCTGCGGGCCTATCCTTCGCACCGACTGCTCGAACAGGGTGCAAAGGGCGGGGATGTGCTGCTCGTTCAGCTGGACGAGCCTGGGCGCTGCTGCCATGAAGGGGCTCATCGCTGGGGTGCCTGCGGGCGCTTGGCCTTGGGCAGACCGGCCACCACCCGCTCGTAGGAGTGATGCACCCAGCCCTGCCAGAGATCGTCGGCCAGGTCGTCGCTGAAGGTGACCGTGTTCCAGTGTTGCTTGTTCATGTGCCAGCCCGGTTTGACTTCGGGGTGCAGTTCGCGCAGCAGCAGGGCCAGCTCGGGCTCACACTTGAGGTTCAGCCGCAGCGGCTCGGCCTGCCAGTCCAGCAGGGCAAACATCTTGCCGGCGATGCGATAGACCAGGATCTCAGGGCCGAAGGGGGTATCCTCCTGAGCGCCCGGCAGGGTCAGCAGAAAGGATCTCAAACGGGTCAACTCCATGGTCATGCTCCTGGCTGCTTGCGGTGCAAACGTATTAGTCGGGTGAAAAAATCTGCTAAGATGCGCGCCTACTATACCCCAATGCCGTTGATGAGGGAGTCGCAAGATGCTGTATCACAAGACCTTCGAGCTAGGTCCCGAGCGGGATTGGGTAGTCTTCGTGCATGGGGCGGGCGGCAGCTCCTCCATCTGGTTCAAGCAGCTGCGCGCCTATCGCGAACACTTCAACGTGCTGCTGCTGGACTTGCGCGGCCACGGCCAGTCCCACAAGCTGCAGCAGGTGATCAAGGGCCACTACAGCTTTCGGGCGGTGACCGAGGATATCCTGCAACTGCTCGATCACCTCAACATTCGCCGCGCCCACTTCGTCGGCATCTCCCTTGGCACCATCCTCATTCGCCATCTGGCAGAGCTCTGTCCCGAGCGGGTCAAGAGCATGGTGCTGGGCGGCGCCATTTTGCGGCTCGACATCCGCTCGCGGGTGCTGGTGCAGCTCGGTCGCCTCGGCCAGCATATCCTGCCTTACATGTGGCTCTACCGCTTGTTCGCCTTCATCATCATGCCGCGCCAGCACCATCAGGAATCGCGCAACCTGTTCGTGCGCGAGGCGCGCAAGCTCTGCCAGAAAGAGTTCAAGCGCTGGTTTCGCCTCGCCACCGAGGTGAACCCCCTGATGCGCTATTTCAAGGAGCGGGCCCTGCCCATTCCCACCCTCTATGTGATGGGGGAGGAGGATCACATGTTCCTGGCGCCGGTGCGCGAGCAGGTGGCGCGCGACCCCTACAGCCGGCTCGAGATCATCGACGGCTGCGGCCACGTCTGCAACGTGGAGCGGCCCGAGCACTTCAACCGCCAGTCGTTGGCCTTCCTCACCGCCCAGCCCGGCTGAGCCGGCGCCAACCGCCTGCTTGAGGCGGCCCTGGTGGCTTGAGCCAGCGCGCTGAAGGGGAGGGCCATGGTAGGCAACGCTGCCGCCCGGGTCAAAAAAGCCCCTCGTTGATACAGGATGAGCGCCATCCCCCGTCAGCCAAAGTAGTGGGCGATGTCGAGGTAGCGCTGGCGGATATGCTCGATCAGCAGCCTGATCTTGCGCGGCGGCTGGCGGGTAAAGGGGTAGACGGCGTAGATGCCGAGCTTCTTGCCCACCTGATCCGGAAACAAATCCACCAGCTCGCCATTCATCAGATCGTGATAGACCAGGCAGCGCGGCACATAGACGATGCCGCGCCCCCCCAGCGCCGCCTTGCGCAGGGCCCCCGCGTTGTCGGTGCAAAAGCTGCCCGACACCGACAGCAGATAGTTGCCCTCTTCCCCCTTGAAGGCCCACTCCGAGGCCCCCGTGCTCTGGTAGGCGTAGCGCAGGCAATTGTGGGTGAGCAAATCCGACGGCTCGCGCGGCGCCCCGAAGCGGCGCACGTAGGCGGGGGCGGCGCAGATCACCCACTGGGAGTCGAGGATGTGGCGGGCAATCAGGCTCGAATCATCCAGATAGCCGGTGCGAATGACCAGATCGAACCCCTCTTCCACCAGGTTGACGAAGCGATTCTCCAGCGACATCTCCACCGTGAGCCCGGGGTGTTGCTGGCAAAAGTCGGCCACCGCGTCGGCCAGCAGCAGCTCGCCGGAGATGGTGGGCACCGACATCCGCACATGACCGCTCACCTTTTCACCAAATCCCGCCACGGCGTCGAAGGCGTCCAGTGCGGCGGCCTTCACATTTTTGGCACCCTGATAGAGCTCCTTTCCTGCCTCGCTCAGGGTGAGTCGGCGGGTGGTGCGATAGAGCAGCTGCACCCCGAGCTCTTCCTCCAGGCGCCCGATACGTTTGCTAACCACTGAATTTGTCAGGGAATTTTGCTCGGCCACCTTGCTGAAGGAGCCGGCTTCCACCACCTGGGCGAAGAGAATGAGGTCATCGGTACTGGCCATATTTATCGATTTTTGGAACGAATGTTGTTCATTATTTCCATATATCACGAAAAAAGAACAGGGTAAGGTCACGTCCGATTAACAAAACAACAACAAGGTGCGCCTCTGCACCGCTCGGACAAGGACGCAATGATGACAGACACCCTGTTGGCCCTGGTGGCCTTCTCGCCGATCGTGGTGGCCGCCGTGCTGCTGGTCGGCCTCAACTGGTCGGCCAAGCGCGCCATGCCCATCGCCTTTATCCTGACCGTATTCATCGCCCTCTGGGGCTGGCAGATGAGCCCGACCCGGGTGCTCGCCTCCAGCCTGCAGGGGCTCATCATCACGGTGACCGTGCTCTGGATCGTGTTCGGCGCCATCCTGATGCTCAACACCCTCAAACACACAGGTGCCATCAGCGCCATTCGCGGCGGTTTCACCAACATCTCGCCGGACCGGCGCATCCAGGCCATCATCATCGCCTGGTGCTTCGGCGCCTTTATCGAAGGAGCCTCCGGTTTTGGCACCCCGGCCGCCATCGCCGCCCCCTTGCTGGTGGCCATCGGCTTCCCGGCGCTTGCCGCCGTGCTGCTCGGCATGATGATCCAGTCCACCCCGGTGTCGTTCGGCGCGGTGGGCACCCCCATCCTGGTGGGCATCAACAAGGGGTTGGATAACCAGGCCATCGGCCACACCCTGAGCGCAGGTGGCAGCAGCTGGGAGGTCTACCTGCAACAGGTGACCACCAACGTGGCCCTCATCCACGCCACCGTCGGCACCCTGATGCCGGTGCTGATGGTGATGATGCTGACCCGCTTCTTCGGCCGCAACCGCAGCTGGACCGAGGGGCTCGCCATCCTGCCGTTCGCGATTTTCGCCGGGCTCGCCTTCACCATGCCCTATGCCCTGACCGGCATGCTGCTCGGCCCCGAGTTTCCGTCCCTTATCGGCGGCCTGGTGGGGCTGGCCCTGGTGGTGACGGCGGCGCGGGCCGGTTTTCTGGTGCCCAAAACCAGCTGGGATTTCGCCCCCGAGCATGAGTGGCCCGCCGAGTGGCTGGGGTCCCTCAAGCTCGATCTCAAAGAGTCCGCCGGCCGCCCCATGTCGCTGCTGCTGGCCTGGCTCCCCTATGTGGCGCTGGCGCTCCTGCTGGTGGCGAGCCGGGTGAGCCCGGAGTTCAAGGCGAGCCTCCTGTCGGTGAGCCTCGTCTTCACAGACCTCTTGGGGGAGAAGGGGATCAGCGCTTCCATTGAACCGCTCTACCTGCCGGGGGGCCTGCTGGTGTTCTGCGCCCTGCTTGCCACCCTTATTCAGGCCCGTGCCCTGGCGCCCCTCGGCCGCGCCGTGAGCGAGTCGAGCCGCACCCTGATCGGCGCCGGCTTCGTGCTCATCTTCACCGTGCCCATGGTGCGCATCTTCATCAACTCCGGCGTCAACGGGGCGGATCTTGCCAGCATGCCGGTGACCACCGCCAACTTTGCCGCCGGGCTCGTCGGGGAGTTTTTCCCGGCCCTGAGCGCCACCATAGGCGCGCTGGGGGCCTTTATCGCCGGCTCCAACACGGTGTCGAACATGATGTTCAGCCAGTTCCAGTTCGAGGTGGCGCAGACCCTGGGGGTCTCCACCGCCGCCATGCTGGCGCTGCAGGCCGTGGGTGCGGCGGCCGGCAACATGATTGCCATTCACAACGTGGTGGCGGCGTCGGCCACCGTGGGGCTGCTCGGCCGTGAGGGGGCGACGCTGCGTAAGACCGCGCTGCCGACCCTCTACTACCTGCTGGCCACCGGCCTTATCGGACTGGCGCTCATGTACAGCTTCCACATCTCGGACGTCCTGCTGCAGTTGAAGTAAAGGAGAGCAAGTGATGAAGGTAATGCGGGTCTATCCGGCCAAGCCGGCCGATGTCTATCTCTACGCCACCTGTCTGGTGGACCTGTTCGACCCGGTGGCGGGGCTCGATGCCATCGCCCTGCTCGAGCGGGAAGGGATAAGGGTGCACTTTGTCGAGAAACAGACCTGCTGCGGGCAGCCGGCCTACACCTCGGGCCATGAAGAGGAGGCGCGCCAGGTGGCGCAAAGCCAGATGGCGCTTTTTCCCGAGCCCTGGCCGGTGGTGGTGCTGTCGGGATCCTGCGGCGGCATGATGCACCACCACTATGCGCGCCTCTTTCCCGAGCGCCGCGAGGTGGCGGCGTTTTGCGAGCGGGTGTTCGAACTTACCGAGTTTCTGGCCCAGGTCTGCCGGGTGCGCTGGCACGGGGTGGGGAGGGCGAGCATCGTCATGCACACCTCCTGCTCGGCCCGGCGCGAGATGCAGGTACACAGCCGGGCCCGCGCCCTGCTGGGTCAGCTCGATGGGGTCACCTTGCATGAGCAGGCCTACGAGAGCGAGTGCTGCGGCTTTGGCGGCACCTTCTCGGTGCGCCATCCCCACATCAGCCAGGCCATGGTCGAAGACAAGACCCGCCACCTGCTGGCCACCGGCGCCGACACCCTGGTGAGCGCCGACTGGGGATGCCTCTTGAACATCAAGGGTTCCCTGGCCTATCAGGGCAAGACACTGCCCGCCATGCACCTGGCCAGCTTCCTGCTCGCCCACAGCGAGCCGGTGGCTCAGGGCTTACAAGCGCAAAAACAGGGGGCCCATCATGAGTGATCACGCCAAGTATTCGCCGCGCCGCTTCCATCCCCAGGCCGAGGCGGCCCTGGCCGACCCCGTGCTGCGCCAGAACTTTCGTGGCGCCATGGATTACCTGCGCGGCAAGTGCCGCGACGCCTTCGCCGATCCCGCCGAAGAAGAATCGGTGCGCGATGCGGCGGAGCAAATCCGCCAGCGCTGTCTCTCGCGCCTGCCGGAACTGCTGGAGCAGCTCGAAGCCAACTGTGAGCGCAACGGCATCCGGGTGCACTGGGCCCAGACGCCGGCCGAGGCCAACGCCATCATCCTTCGCATCGCCCAGCAACACGGGGTGAGCAGCATCGTGAAGGGCAAGTCCATGGTGAGCGAGGAGGTGGGCTTCAATCACGAGATGGCGCGTCACGGCATCCGCTGCCTTGAGAGCGACATGGGGGAGTTTATCGTCCAGCTCGACGGCGATACCCCGTCCCATATCATCATGCCCGCCATCCACAAGAACAAGCAGGAGGTGAGCGACACCTTCGCTGGCAATCTGGAAGGCTTCACCCCCACTACCGACGTGGACGAACTGATCCAGACCGGGCGGCGGGCCCTGCGCGAAGAGTTTCGCCGCGCCGGCATGGGGCTCTCCGGCGTCAACTTCGCGGTGGCCGAGACCGGCAGCCTCTGTCTCGTCGAGAACGAGGGCAACGGGCGCATGTGCACCACTGTGCCGAAGGTGCACGTGGCCATCACCGGCATCGAGAAGGTGGTGGAGTTTCTAGCCGACGTGCCGCCCCTCTACAGTGCTCTGACCCGCTCGGCCACCGGCCAGGCCATCACCACCTACTTCAACGTCATCAGCGGCCCGCGCCGGGCAGGGGAGCTGGATGGCCCGGACGAGGTGCACCTGGTGCTGCTCGACAACGGTCGCAGCCAGGCTTACCGGGACGAGGAGCTGCGCAAGACATTGCAGTGCATCCGCTGCGGCGCCTGCATGAACCACTGCCCGGTCTACACCCGCATCGGCGGTCACGCCTACGGCACCATCTACCCGGGGCCCATCGGCAAGATCATCTCCCCCCACCTGCTGGGGCTCGAGAGCACCCAGGATCTGGTGACCGCATCGAGCCTGTGCGGCGCCTGCGGCGAGGTGTGCCCGGTACGCATCCCCATCCCCGACCTGTTGCAGCGCTTGCGCCGGGAGGCCAAACACGATGCTGAGCCCGGTCACGAACCGCTGGCGGGGCAGGGGGCGGCCAAGAGTCGGCTCGAGACCCTCGCCATGCAGGGCTTTGCCTTCGCCGCCACCCACCCGCGCCTCTATCACGCCGCGACCGGTGTCGCCGGCCGGCTGCGGGGCTTGATGCCCAAACACCTTGGCCCCTGGACCCAGTGCCGCGAAGCCCCCAAACCCGCCCCCCAGAGCCTGCACGCCCTGCTGCGCCAGAAGAAGAAGGAGTCCTGAGATGTCGAGCAAAGAGGTCATATTAAGCCGCCTGCGTGGTGCCGCTACCCCCCTTGCCCACGCCCCCCATGGCTGGCAACCCTGGCGCGGGGAGGATGAACAGGCGCGGCGTGAGCGCTTTGTTGGCATGATCACCGCCAGCCACGCCGAGATCCTCACCGTCAAGGAGGCAACCCTTGCCCGGGATCTGACCGCCTGGCTGGATGAAGAGGGCGTGACGAGTCTGGCCTGTGGCCAGGGCGGCCGCTGGCAGGCGGCGGTCGTGGCCGTCTGCGCTGGGAGATCTGTGTTGACCCCCTCTGGCGAGTTCGCCAGCTGGAAAGACGATCTGTTCGACGTTTGTCAGGCGGGCATCACCCACTGCGCGGGGGCCATCGCCGATACCGGCACCCTGGTGTTGCTGCCGGATGGCGGCGAGCCGCGCACCTTATCCTTGGTGCCTCCCTGCCATATCGCGTTGCTGGCGGCCTCCACCATCGCCGACAACCTGGCGGGGCTGGTGGAGGCCGGGCGCTGGCAGCAGGCCATGCCCACCAATCTGCTGCTGGTCTCCGGCCCCTCCAAGACCGCCGACATCCAGCAGACCCTGGCCTACGGCGCCCACGGCCCGAGCCGCCTCTTGGTGGTGCTGGTGGAGGATTGTTGATGCCCTGGAACCAGTTTGATGCCGCCGTGCTCTCGCGCATCCCGCCGGATCGCTTGGTGAGCGATCCTGACTTGCGCCTCGCCCACGGCACGGACGCCAGCTTCTACCGGCTGGTGCCCGAGCGTATCGTGCGCCTCGACTCTTTGGATGAGGTGCGCTTCGTGCTGGGGGTGTGCCGTGAATTGAACCTGCCGTGCACCTTTCGCGCCGCCGGTACCAGCCTCTCGGGCCAGGCCCTGAGCGATTCGGTGCTCATTACCCTGACCGACAGCTGGCGCGGCCACCGCATTCTGGACGAGGGGGTCCGCATTGCCCTGCAACCCGGGGTGATCGGCGCCGATGCCAACCGCTATCTGGCGCCTCTGGGACGCAAGATTGGGCCGGATCCCGCCTCCATCAACGCCTGCAAGCTGGGCGGCATCGCCGCCAACAACGCGAGCGGCATGTGCTGCGGCACCGCCCACAACAGCTATCACACCCTGCATGCCATGACCCTGCTGCTGGCCGATGGCACCGTGCTGGACAGCGGCGATCCCCACAGCCGCGCCGCCTTGGCGGCCAAACGCCCGGAGCTGCTCACGGGGCTTGCGGCCCTGCGCGCCGAGGTGCTGGCGAACGCCGAGCTTGCCGCCAACATTCGCCACAAGTATCGGCTCAAGAACACCACCGGCTACGCCATCAATGCTCTGCTCGACCATCAAGACCCCATCGATATCCTCACCCACCTGATGATCGGCTCGGAGGGGACCCTCGGCTTTATCGCCGAGGTGGTGCTCGATACCGTGCCCGAATACCCCCACAAGGCCTCGGCCCTGCTGGTGTTTCGGGATGCCGAGCAGGCGTGTCTGGCCACCTCACGCCTGAAAAACGCGCCGGTGGCGGCGGTGGAGCTGATGGATGGGCGCTCCCTTCGCTCGGTGGCGGGCAAGCCCGGCCTGCCGGACTTTATCAAGACCCTGGACCTGGCGGCCTGCGCCCTGCTTGTGGAGGTGCATGGGGAATCGAAAGAGGAGCTGGTGGATCGCTGCGAGCAGGTGATGGCCATGGCCGCCGAGTTCGCCCAGGTCGCCTCTGTGCCCTTTACTAGCGACAGCGCCGGCCTCTGGGCCATTCGCAAGGGGCTCTTCCCGGCGGTGGGGGCGGTGCGCACCACAGGCACCACCGTCATCATCGAGGATGTCGCCTTTCCCATCGAGCGTCTGGCCGAAGGGGTGGCAGGGCTGCAAGCCTTGTTCGATCGCTTTGAATACGGTGAAGCCATCATCTTTGGCCACGCGCTGGAGGGGAACCTGCACTTCGTCTTTACCCAGGGCTTTGATGATCCGGCGCAGGTGGCCCGCTACGGCGCCTTTATGGATGCGGTGGCCGAGCTGGTCGCCGTGCGCTTTGGCGGCTCGCTCAAGGCCGAGCATGGCACCGGCCGCAACATGGCCCCCTATGTGGAGCTGGAATGGGGGCCGGAGGGGATGGCGCTGATGCGCCGCATCAAGGCGCTGCTGGACCCCGATGGCCTGCTCAATCCTGGCGTCATCATCAACGACGACCCCAAGGCCCACCTGGCCCACCTCAAGCCCATGCCGGCGAGCGATGCCATCGTCGATCCGTGCATCGAGTGCGGCTTTTGCGAGGCGGTCTGCCCCTCGCGCACCCTGTCACTGTCGCCACGGCAGCGTATCGTGCTTTACCGCGAACTGGCCCGCCGCAATCGTGCCGATGAACCCTCCAACCAGCTAGCCCGGTTGTTTGACTATCAGGGCATCGACACCTGCGCCGCGACCGGGCTCTGCGCCGATCGCTGTCCGGTAGGCATTAACACCGGCAGCCTGATCAAGAAGCTGCGTACTGACAAATACCGACGCTTCGTGCCCATCGCCCGCTGGAGCGCCGATCACTTCGCGGGCGTTACCCGCACGGCCCGTGGGGCCCTCGGCCTCAAAGCCATTGCCGGCAAGCTGTTGGGGGACAAGGCGCTGGCAGGGCTGGTGAACGGGGTACGCAACATCAGCGGCCAGCGTACGCCCGCCTGGCTGCCCACACTGCCGGGGCCGAGCCGCTATCGGTGGCCGTCAGGGGAGGGGAGCAATGATGGATCCAGCGAGCGCGCTGTGGTCTATCTGCCGTCGTGCGCCAGCCGGGTATTCGGCCAGCAGGAGAAGGCCCCGTCACTGCCGGAGGTGGTGCAATCCCTGCTCAAGAAGGCAGGTTGCCGGGTCATAGTGCCGGCGAGAGTTGAGGGGCTCTGCTGTGGCATGCCCTATGACAGCAAGGGGATGGTCGAGGTGGCTGCCGCCAAGCGCAGTGAGCTGGCCGAGGCCCTGTGGCAGGCAAGCGAGCAGGGGCGCTGGCCCGTGCTGCTCGACACCAGCCCCTGCGTGCAGCGACTGCTCTCGGGGGCGATCGGCAAGGGCCTGCGGGTGTTCGAGCCTTCCGCCTTTGTGCTGGAACACCTGCTGCCCCACCTTGAGCTGACCCCCATTGATGAGACAGTGATGCTCCATATCACCTGCAGCAGCCGGCGCATGGGGCTCGGGGAGACCATGCTGGCGGTGGCCCGCGCCTGTGCCCGAGAGGTGATAGTTCCCGAGCATATCCAGTGCTGCGGCTTTGCCGGCGACAAGGGGCTGATGACCCCGGAGCTCAACGCCGCGGCGCTTGCCAGCCTGCCCGCCCAGGTACCCAACGATTGTCGTCAGGGTTTCAGCAATAGCCGAACTTGCGAAATGGGGCTTAGCCAGCACGCCGGCGTTCCCTATCACAGCATCCTCTATCTGGTGGATCAGGCGGCGAGATAAAGAAAAATCCCGCCAGAATAAATTCTGGCAGGATGTTTTTGATTATGTACATATACATAAAACTATCACACTAATAATCATCCCACATTGACTACAGCTTTTCAGTTTGGTGGAAATCACAGGGTCTCAATTTTTAATTTCTTGTTTAGGGAAAGTGCGAACAAGTCCTTGATGTGAGATCATGAACCCCACTTGGCATCAGGGATGAGGTTCAGCATGAGTCACCAGCTCACCTTCGCGGACTGCGAGTTCAATGGCAAACGCCGTAAAACCCGTAAAGAGATATTCTTGGCTCGCATGGAGGCTGTGCTCCCATGGCCAAGGATGCTGGGGGTCATCGAACCCGTCTATCCCAAAGCTGGTAACGGGCGTCGTCCCTACCCACTCGATACCATGCTCCGCATTCACTGTATGCAGCAG
>NZ_NEVB01000033.1:0-53896 GCF_002259925.1 Aeromonas sp. A35_P
TCCGGCTCATCAAACGTCAGTTTGGCTTTGTGAAAGCACGGTACAAGGGGCTGCGGAAGAACGACAACCAACTGGCGATGTTGTTTACGCTGGCGAATCTGTTTCGAGTGGAGCAGATGATACGGGGATGGGGTAGCTGCGTCCAAAATGCGAGGTAAGCCCCGAAAAGGGGGGGGTAATGGAACAAAAAGTCAGATTTGGGAGTAAATACGTCCGAATTTTGAAGTAATGAAATTTTAAAATGTGGGCATATTACTCATGATGAAGGTGCGATCCACTTGTTCGCACCTTCCCTAGTTTTTCCGGCTCGCCGTGGTCGCAACAAGGATGATCCCATGCCGTCAGCAACCCTCTCTTCGCCCGTCGGGGCCGAGAGTACCCGCGCGCTCTGGTGGCGCGCCTCCATCGATATTCTGCCGCTCTCCGTCTCGGTGATCCCCTGGGGGATCCTGTGCGGCGCCCTGGCGCTGCAGGTGGGGCTGAGCCCGCTGCAGGCCCAGCTGATGTCGCTGCTGGTCTATGCCGGCGCAGCCCAGCTCTCGGCCACCACCCTGTTCGGGGCGGGGACGCCACTGCTGCCGATCATGGGCTCCACCTTCGTCATCACCTCCCAGCATCTGCTCTACGGCTTCACCTTTCGCCGCGACGTGCTGCCGCTCTCCCTGCGCTGGCGCGCCAGTCTGGCGTTCTTTCTGACCGACGAGATGTTCGCGGTGGCGCTCAAAGACCGGGAGCGCAGCGGTCGCTTCGATCCGGCCTACGCGCTCATTGCCGGCTTCGTCTTCTATCTGTTCTGGAATGCGGCGACCCTGCTCGGCATCGCTGCCGGTCAGTACATCGACGGGCTGGATCAGATGGGGCTGGACTTCGCCATTGCCGCCACCTTCATCGCCATGACCATTCCCGCCATGAAGAACCTGCCCATGGTGGCGGCCACCCTGGTGAGCGGTGCCATGGCGCTGCTCACCAAGCCGCTGCTGGCGGAGGTCTACATCATCATCTCGGCGCTCTCCGGCATGCTGGTGGGCTATGTACTGCACCGGATGAGGAGGTAATCATGAGCTGGCTGATGATAGGCCTGCTGGCCCTGATCACCTTTTTCAACCGCTTCGCCTTCTTCTCGCGGCTGACCCGCTATCAGCCGGGCGCCGAGATGGGGGCCTTCCTGAGCTTCTCGGCCCAGTCGGTGCTGACCGCCATCTGGTTGCCCATCGTCTTCAGCTACCAGCCGGGCATTGGGCTGAGCTGGGATCCGGACTATCTGGTCGCCACCCTGCTGGTGACGGCGCTGACCCTGCTGCGGCTGCCGACCCTGCTGGTGGTGGTGGTCGGCATGGGGGGCTTCTTCCTGCTGCGCTGGCAGGGGGGCGTGGCCCAGCTGCTGCCCTGGCTGGGCTAGGCCCGTGATCCTGCATGGCGGATGTCTTCATTGGATATCCGCCATGTTGTGAATGTCACTTCAAAAAACACCTCTAAAGTGTGAGGATTTAGCTCCCATCCGTCGAGGAGCGAGCCATGTCCTTCACCGAAACCTGCCAGCGCATCGTGCGCGATCCCCTGTTGTCACCAGCCCAGAAGAGCCATGCCCTGGCGCTGGCCGCCGAGAATGCGCTGCCCTATCCCGCGCTGCCCGCCGAGGTGAGCGAGGCGATGGCCAAGGGCTTGGTCTGCGACATGTTCGAGGGGCACGCTCCCTACAAGCCGCGCTATGTGCTGCCGGATTACGAGAAGTTTCTGCGCCAGGGCTCTGCCTGGCTGGAGCTGGCACCGCCGCAGGATTTCGATGAGGCGCTCGATGCCCTGCGCATCCTCTACCACCACGTGCCCTCCGTCACCGGCATGCCGGTCTGGCTGGGCCGGCTCGATCAGCTGCTGCTGCCCTTCGTCGGTGAGCTGGATGACGAGGCCCTCTATCGCAAGCTGAAGGGGTTCTGGATCTACCTGGACCGGGTGCTGCCGGATGCCTTCATGCACGTCAACATAGGGCCGGATGACAACCGGATCTGCCGGCTGATCCTGCGCATCGACGGCGAGCTCAAGCAGGTGGCCCCCAACCTCACCCTGTTCCACGATCCGGCGCAGACCCCGGACAGCCTGCTGCTGCAGGGGGTACAGAATATAGCGGCCTGCAGCAAGCCTCATATCGCCAACTACCCGCTGCATCGCAACACTTTCGACGAGCGCGGCTTCGGCATCGTCAGCTGCTACAACGCCCTGCCCCAGGCGGGTGGCGCCAACACCCTGGTGCGGGTCTCCCTCAAGCGGGTGGCCGAGCAGGCCCACGGCATCGACGACTTCCTGGGCTGCCTGTTGCCCCACTACTGCCGCCTCGCCTCCCGCCTGATCGAGGCGCGTGCCGCCTTCCTGCACCAGGAGTCCGGCTTCTTCGACAGCTTTTTGGTGCAGGAGGGGCTGCTGGAGGAGGATCGCTTCGTGCCCATGTTTGGCATCTACGGCATGGCCGAGGCGGTCAACCTTCTGATGGACAAGGAGAATCTGCCGGAGCGTTACGGCCGGGACGAGGAGGCGAACCAGCTGGGCTATCGCATCTCGGCCCAGCTCGCCCGCCACGTGAGCGAGACGCCGCAGCGCCACGCCTGGGGCGGCCGCGCCCTGCTCCACTCCCAGGGCGGGCTCAGCGTGGATCGCGGGGTGACCCCCGGGGTGCGCATTCCCTATGGCGAGGAGCCGGATCCCGCCAGCCATGTGCTGGCGCTGGCCCCTCACCACGGCTTCTATCACTCCGGGATCAGCGAGATCCTGACCCTGGATCCCACCATCCGCCAGAACCCGCAGGCGCTGCTGCAGCTCTGCAAGGGGGCGCTCGCCATCGGCATGCGCGAGTTCACCGCCAACGTGGCGGACAGCGACCTGGTGCGGGTGACCGGCTACATGATCCGCAAGAGCGACGTGGCCCGCTTCGCGGCAGAAGGCTCGCGCCTGCAGACCACCTGCCTCGGCGCCGAGGCGAGCGAACTGACCGGGATCCGCCAGCGGGCGCCGCGGGTGGTGGGGCGCGAGGCAACCCTGTGTGACTACTGAGTGCGGCAGGCGGGCAGGGGCGACGCGCAGCGCGACGGTGAGCCGCTGGCTGCCCTTCTCCTGCGTGGACGGCCCCGGCAACCGGCTGGTGCTGTTTCTGCAGGGGTGCAACTTCGCCTGCCCCGGTTGTCACAACCCGCACACCATCGGCCTCTGCGATCACTGCGGTGAGTGCGTGCCCGGTTGTCCGAGCGGGGCCCTGACCCTGCAGGAGGGGCGGGTGAGCTGGCAGGCGGCACGCTGCACCGACTGCGATGCCTGTCTCGATGTGTGCCCCCGCAGCGCCAGCCCCAAGACCGCCACCATGACGGTGGCCGAGGTGCTGGCCCTGCTGCGTCGCTACGGCCCGCTGCTGACCGGCATTACCGTCTCCGGCGGTGAGGCCACCACCCAGCTGCCGTTCGTGATCGCGCTGTTCATGGCCATCAAGGGGGCGCCGGATCTGGCCCATCTCGGCTGTCTGCTCGACAGCAACGGTTCACTCGCCGAGGCAGGCTGGCAGCGGCTGCTGCCGGTGCTGGACGGCGCCATGATCGACCTCAAGGGGTGGCGCGACTCTGTGCATCACACGCTGACCGGCTATGGTCGCGAGCGGGTGCTGGCCTCGCTGCAACTGCTGGCGCAGGCGGGCAAGCTGGCGGAGGTGCGCCTGCTGCAGGTGCCGGGGCAGAGCGATTATCTCGCCGCCGACGGCAGGCTGGATGGCGGGCTCGCCGCCTTCTTGCGCGCTCTCGGGCCCGTGCCCATCCGCCTCAACGGCTTTCGCCATCACGGCGTGCGCGGGGCGGCGCAGGGCTGGCCACAGGCGACGCGAGAGGCGCTGGAGCAACTGGCTGCTGCGCTGGCGGCGGCGGGGCTTGGCCCCGTCACGCTGCCGCCTCTGCTCTGAGTAGCCGGATGCTAATTAGCTGATCGCAAAGGGATTTAATACTACAAGGCAAGATTGGGCGGCGAACTGACCGGTTCGGCGTGGCTTTTTTGCTGCCTGAGTCTTGAGATGACGTAACTGTGATTGCTGTCTATTTGAGCTGTGCGAGGGGGCGGCTAGAATGGGTCAATCGCCCACCATCAACAGACGAACATGAGTGAATCCAACGCCTTATATCGAGTGCAGTTCATTTGTCACAACGAGCGTTACGAAGTCTATGTCAGGGAAGTGAGCCAGGGTCAGCTGTTCGGCTTTATCGAGATCGCCAACTTCGTGTGGGACAACCACACGGCGCTTATCGTCGACCCCAGCCACGAGAAGTTGAAGAGTGAGTTTGCCGACGTCAATCGCACCATGATCCCCATGCACCACGTGCTGCGGGTCGATCAGGTGCGCAAGCAGGGGGCTGCCCGCATCACCGAGCTGGGCAGCAACGTCTCTCCTTTCCCCGGTCCCATCTACACCAAGAAACCCTGAGTACGGTCGTACCCGGCACAGGTTGTGCCGGGTACGGCCCTCATCATGCCAGCTCGCGGGCCAGCTGCAGGATCCGCTGGCGAAACCAGCGCCGCGCCGGCTCCTCTCCGGCCGGGCCGTACCACACCAGGCTGTGGGTGACGGCGCCGTAATCAAACGGTACCGGCTTGCTCACCAGATCGTGCGGGGCCGCCTGCTCGGCCCAGCCGTTGACGGCGGTGAGGATCAGATCGCTCTGGCGCAGCAGGGTCGCCGCACTGCCAAAATCGGGCAGGATGGCGGCGATCTGCCGGCGCACCTGCAACTGGGCCAGGCTCTGCTCGAAGAAGGGGTTGGCCAGCTCCTGATCGCGAATGGCGATATGGCGCCAGCTCAGGTAGGCATCGAGATCCCAGGGCCGCGCCAGCGCCGGGTGATCCGCGCGCAGCAGGCAGACCAGCTTGTCCTCTCGCAATGTCTCCCACACCAGCCCTTGCTGGCGGGGCAGCGGCTGGCTCTGATCGTGGGGCAGGATCACGAAGTCCAGCTTGCCCGCCGCTAGGGCCGCCAGCCCCTGCTCATCCTTGTTGCGAATGTCGGGCACCAGGCCCGGCACCTCGCGCATCAGCTGCGCCAGAATGGGTCCCATGGGCCAGACCATGCCGCTCTCGCGCAGGGCGAATTTCAGCTGCCCCTGCCAGCTGGCAGGATCGAAGCCGCCCTGGCCGGTGAGGCCGTTCAGCTCGCTCAGCAGCCGGTGCAGGGTGGGGCCGAGCCGCTCGGCGAACGGGGTCAGCAACAGCTGGTTGCCCTGGCGGTAGAGCAACTGATCGCCGAGCAGATCCCGCAACTGGTTGAGGGTCTTGCTGACGGTGGAGGGGGTAGTGCAGAGCCGCTCGGCGGTGCGGGTGACGCTCTGGCTGTCGAGCAGCAGATGCAGGGTAACCAGATGGCGGCCGCCGAGGCGGGAGAGGGCAATGAGATCCATAAGGGTTCCACGAGCAAACGGGACAAACAAAAAGCCCCGCCTGAGCGGGGCTGCGGGCTTAGCCCTTGAGCACGGCGGCCATGGCGTCGGCCACGTAGTCGACGTTGCGGCTGTTGAGGCCCGCCACGCACATGCGGCCGGAGCGCACCAGATAGACGGCGAACTCTTCGCGCAGGCGATCCACCTGCTCCGGGGTGAAGCCGGTGTAGCTGAACATGCCGCGCTGGTTGATGAAGTAGCCAAAATCGCGGCCCGGCACCTTGGCGCTCAGCACCTCGAACAGCTTCTGGCGCATGGCCTTGATGCGGGTGCGCATCTCGGTCACCTCGCCGACCCACATGGCGTGCAGGTCGGGCTGGCTCATCACCGCCGCGGTGATCTGGCCGCCATGGGTGGGGGGGCTGGAGTAGTTGCGGCGCACGGTGGCCTTCATCTGGCCCAGTACCCGACCTGCCTCTTCGGCATCCTGGCAGATGACCGACAGGCCGCCGCAGCGCTCGCCGTAGAAGGAGAGGTTCTTGGAGAAGGAGTTGCTGACGAAGAAGCTGACGCCGGCGGCCACCATGGCGCGAATGGCGTAGGCATCCTCTTCCAGCCCGTCGCCGAAGCCCTGGTAGGCGATATCCATAAAGGGGATCAGCTGGCGTTCAACCACGAGTGTGATGACCTGGTCCCACTGGGCGCGGGAGAGATCCACCCCGGTCGGGTTGTGGCAGCAGGGGTGCAGCAGCACGATGCTTTTCGCCGGCAGAGCGCTCAGGCAGTCGATCATGGCGTCGAACTGCACGCCGCCGGTGGCCGCGTCGTAGTAGGGGTAGTCGTGCACCTTGATGCCGGCGCCCTCGAACATCGCCTTGTGGTTGTCCCAGGTGGGATTGCTGACCCACACCTCTGAGGTCGGGAAGTAGCGCTTGAGCAGGTCGGCGCCGATCTTCAGCGCGCCGGAGCCGCCGATGGTCTGGATGGTGGCGATGCGACCGGCCTTGACCGCTTCGTGCTCGGCACCGAACAGCAGGTGCTGCACCGCGGTGCGATAGTTGGCGGCGCCTTCCATCGGCTGGTAGGGGCGCGGGGCCGGGGCGGCGGCGCGCTGCGCTTCGGCCTGCTGCACCGAGGCCAGCAGCGGGATGCGGCCCTGCTCGTCGTAATAGAGGCCGATCCCCAGGTTCACCTTCTGCTCGCGGGTGTCTTTGTGAAAGGTCTCGACCAGGGTCAGGATGGGGTCGCCAGCATAGGCATCGACGTGTTCAAACATGGGGGGTCCTTGCGAAATGGAATCCAGGGTATGGCGATCAATGATCGGCGGTCATCATGGCGTAAAGCCGGCGAGGGCTCAAGTCTGAAAGGGGCGGGGGCTGGCGGAGCGATGCTGCCCAGCCGTAAACGGGATGATGCGGGCCGCGCGCGGCCCCTCCACCGGCCTTACTTCAGATAGGATCGCAATACCCGCACCACCTGATCCTGGTCCTCCAGCCGCTCGGCCGGGGTCGCCTCTTCGGCGCCGAGATGCTCGCGCATGTGCCCCTCCAGCACCTCCAGCATCAGGCCGTTGACGGCGCCGCGAATGGCGGCGATCTGCTGCAAGATGGCGGCGCAGTCGCTCTCCTGCTCCAGCGCGCTCTCCAGTGCCCCTGCCTGCCCCTTGATGCGGCGTACCCGCGCCAGCAGCTTCTTCTTGTCGTGGATGGTGTGTGACATGCAGGATCCTCTCGATCAATAAAACTATACTGGGGTATAGTATATCGCATTGTCGTTCTCAGGAGAAATCCATGTCCTCTTTAGTCTCATCCCATTGCCACCAACCCGTCGTCCACGAAGGGAATCCGCTGGCGGAACAGAAGACCCGCTGGGCCGTGCTGCTGACCGTCATCATGATGGTGGCGGAGATCGGCGGCGGCTGGTTCTACAACTCCATGGCGCTGCTGGCCGACGGTTGGCACATGAGCTCCCATGCGCTGGCGCTCGGCCTGTCGGTGCTGGCTTACCGTGCCGCCCGCCACTTCGCCCGCGACCACAGATTCAGCTTCGGCACCTGGAAGATCGAGGTGCTTGGCGGCTTCACCAGCGCCCTCTTGCTGGTGGGGGTGGCCGGCATGATGCTGTTCGAGTCGGTGTTCCGGCTGCTGGATCCCAGCCCGATCCGTTATCAACAGGCCATCGCCATCGCCCTCGTCGGCCTGCTGGTGAACCTGGCCTGTGCCTGGCTGCTCAAGGACGATCACGGTCATCACCACCATCACCACGACCATCAGGATCTCAACCTGCGCGCCGCCTACATCCACGTGCTGGCGGATGCGGCCACCTCGGTGCTGGCCATTCTGGCGCTGGTGGGGGGCATGCTGTGGGGGGCCGACTGGCTCGATCCCCTGATGGGCATAGTGGGCGCCGTGCTGGTGGCGGTGTGGGCCTGGGGGCTGCTGCGCGACTCCGGCCGGGTGCTGCTGGATGCCGAGATGGATGCGCCGCTGGTGGCAGAGATCCGCGAGGTGATAGCCGACTTGCCGGAAACCGAGATCCGCGATCTGCACGTCTGGCGGGTGGGCCAGCAGCAGTATGCCTGCGTGCTCTCCCTGCTGATGGCGGCGCCGCTCTCCGCCAGCGAGATCCGCGCCCGGCTCGCCATTCACGAGGAGCTGGTGCACGTCACCATAGAGGTGGGCACCCCCTGATCCTGGCCGGTTGGCCGCAACAGCAGGAAGGGGCCAAGGCCCCTTTCTGTTTGTCCGGCTCAGTGCGGCGGGCCCTGCACATCGTCCGGTTTGTGCTGCCAGATGGCGCCAAGCAGCAGCTTGAGCAGCAGCCCGGGTGGATTGTCCAGCAGCCGGCCCGACTCCAGCTGCAACTGGCCGTCGGGATGAAAGCCGAGGCTGGCGTGGACGGTGCCATCCTCGCCGCACACCTGGATGAGACCGCTCAGGCTGCCGCGCTCCCCCGGCTGGCAGCGCAGCCGCAGCTCCCGTGGCTCCCCCAGCAGGGTGAAGGCGCGGGCGAGGGGCGGGGTATCCTCGTAATCCGGCCAGTTGAAGAAGTGGTACTGCTCGGCCAGGGTGCCCGCCTGCTGGCAGAACTGGTCGAACAGCTGGGCAATCCCCTGATACTCCTGATCCAGCCGCCTGGCCTGCTCCTCAATCCGTTTCATCTCCGGTTGCTCCTTTGCTCGCTCTTGTTCACTTATCCATTTGATCGGAAATCTTTTTTTCCGAAGTTGGACGTGCCTTCCGCTGGTATGGGCCGAAACGGACGACGGGTCTGTGAGCCCGATCCGATTTTCGTTATGAAAACGTTATCTTGTTGAAAGAGGTTAACTTTTTTGCCTTCCTGCTCACATTTGAAACGATTTCAGCTGATTAATATGGCCCCGCTCGGCAATGACCGGGTACTCGAATATCGAGACTAACTACAGCGGGAATTATAAAAAAATGGATATGAAAAAGACCAAGGTGGCGCTGGTAACAGCCTCACTGCTCGCGCTTTTGTCCGGCTGCAATGACAACGGCTCTTCCCCCACCCCGGAACCCTCGGACGGCCCAGTCGCCCGTCTGCCCAATGTACAACCCCCGGCCGAACAGCTGGTGGCAGGGCCCGATCAGGCGGTGATCGCCCTGGTGGATACCCAGACCAGCGCCGCCCGCGGGGTCACTGGCCCCTTCGCCAACTACAGCCTGCACCTGTGGAACAACGACGCCTGCAACGCCACCGCCGAGAGCGGCCTCAACGCGGGCTGGGACGACAAGGCCAACACCCCGGCCGCGGTCGACGGCTTCGGTCCGAGCTGGGTGGTGCCCCTCAGCAAGGTGGAAGGGTGCATCAACTTTATCGCCCGCAACGGCGATCTGGCCAACCTGACCGGCAGCGACATGAAGGTGGTCTTCAGCGATCACCCGGATCGCACCGTGGCCATCGTCGCCGGCAAGAACGAGATCTTCGGCAGCCGGGCCGAGGCCTTCACCGCCGCCTTCGGCGTGGCGGGGGCCAGTGCCCACCTGATCGACGGCAACACCCTGATCTGGCAAGGGGGCAAGGACAAGCCCCATGTCCGTCTCTATTACACCGACTCCGGCACCATCAAGGCCAACGCGGAAGGGGTGTTCGACTTCCCCTACATCACCCTTACCCCGACCAGCCTGACCGCCGAGCAGCAGGCCAAGTATCCGCATCTCAAGGATGCCGCCGCCTTCGCCCTGCCGGCCGGCAAAGATCTCAAGCCGCTGCTCAAGGGTGAGCTGGTGGCCATCGGCACCGACGCCGACGGCATTCTGCAGGGGGCGACCCTGGTGCAGAGCGCCGGTGCCCTCGATGCCCTCTACAGCGAGGCGGCCACCAAGCTGACCTATGGCGCCGTGGTGGAGGGGGGCAATGTCACCTTCCGGCTGTGGGCGCCGACCGCAAGATCGGTCAAGCTGGCGCTGTTCGACGAGCAGCACAAGTCGCTCGGCGAGCGCACCATGACCCTGGACGAGGCCAGCGGCAGCTGGAGCGTGCAGGGCGGCAGCGAGCTGGTGGGCAAGTTCTACCGCTACGACATCCAGGTCTATCACCCGGTCAGCCGCAAGCTGGAATCCTATCAGGTGACCGACCCCTACTCCCTGAGCCTGGCGATGAACTCCGAGTTCAGCCAGGTGGTGGATCTCGACGATCCGGCCCTCAAGCCGGAAGGGTGGGACAGCCTGAAGGCGCCCCACAGCCAGCAGAACCCGGCCGACATCACCATCTATGAGGCCCATGTCCGCGATCTGACCGGCAACGACGACTCCACCCCGGCCGAGCACCGCGGCAAATTCCTCGGCCTGACCGATACCGACACGGCGCCGGTCAAGCACCTGCAGGCGCTGGCCAAGAGCGGCGTCAGCCACCTGCACCTGCTGCCGGTGTTCGACATCGCCACCGTCAACGAGGATCCGGCCAAGGTCGCCAACATCGGCGACGACTTCGGCAAGCTGTGCCAGGTCAACCCCGAGGTGCAGAACTCCAAGTTCGCCGGCTACTGCAGCAGCGGCCAGACCATCGAGGCCGTGCTCGGCGATCTGCAAGGGGGCGACCGCAAGGAGAACCCGCAGGTGCAGGAGCTCTACGGTTACCTGCGCGGTGTCGACTCCTTCAACTGGGGTTATGACCCCTACCACTACACCACCCCAGAAGGCTCCTACGCCACCAACGCCGAGGGCAGCCAGCGCATCCTGGAGTTCCGCGAAATGGTCAAGGCCATCAAGCAGAACATCGGCATGAACGTGGTGATGGACGTGGTCTACAACCACACCAACGAGGCGGGCCTGGGGCCCAAGTCGGTGCTCGACAAGATAGTGCCTTGGTACTATCAGCGCCTCAATCCGGAGACCGGCTCGGTGGAGAACTCCACCTGCTGCTCCAACACGGCGCCGGAGCACGCCATGTTCGCCAAGCTGATGGATGACTCGCTGGTCACCTGGGCCCGCGACTACAAGATCGACGCCTTCCGCTTCGACCTGATGGGCCACCACCCGAAAGATCAGATGGTGCAGGCGCTGGCCGCGGTGAAGCGGGTCAACCCCGAGATGTACTTCTACGGCGAGGGCTGGAACTTCGGCGAGGTGCAGGATGACAAGCGCTTCGTGCAGGCGACCCAGAAACACCTGGCCGGCACCGGTATCGGCTCCTTCTCCGACCGGCTGCGGGATGCGGTGCGCGGCGGCAGTCCGTTCGACGGCGGCGACACCATTCGCAAGACCCAGGGCTTTGGCAACGGTGCCCTGGTGGATGCCAACGAGATGGACGGTGTCGATCGCGCCACCGCCCTGCATCAGAGCGACCTGGTGCGCCTAGGCATGGCCGGCAACCTGAAGGACTTCATTCTGACCGACAAGGACGGGATGCCGAAGAAGGGGGCCGACATCGACTACAACGGTCAGCCGGCGGGCTATGCCCAGGATCCGACCGAAATCCAGAACTACGTCGACAAGCACGACAACCAGACCCTGTTCGACAACCTGATCTACAAGGCGCCGCAAGGGGCCGATCTGGTGCGGATGCAGGGGGTATCGCTGGCCACCGCCATGCTGGGGCAGGGCATTCCCTTCACCCACGCCGGTGTCGAGCTGCTGCGTTCCAAGTCCATGGAGCGGGACAGCTACGACTCGGGTGACTGGTACAACCGGGTCGACTATACCCTGGCCGACAACAACTTCGACAAGGGGCTGCCGCGCAAGGACAAGGATGGCGACAACTATCCGCTGATCGAGCAGGTGCTCGGCAAGCACGTCAAACCGAGCGGTGCCGACATGGCGACCATGGTGGGCTTCTATCAGGAGCTGGCGGAGCTGCGTCAATCCTCCCGTCTGCTGCGTCTGGGCAGCGGTGCCGAGGTGATCAAGCGGGTCGATTTTCGCAATACCGGCCCGGATCAGGTGCCCGGCCTCATCGTGATGACGGTGGATGACGGCGTCAATGCGGGTGCGGATCTGGATCCGGCCATCGACGGCCTGGTGGTGATGATCAACGCCACCAATGCTCCCCAGAGCATCGGTGACTTCCGTGACGGCAACGATCAGCCCATCGACCTGACCAGCCTGCAGCTGAGCCCGGCCCATCACGCTGGCGAGAGCATCGCCCGCGATGCGGCCGTCAATGGCGGTACCCTGACCCTGGGGGCCTGGTCAGCGGCGGTGTTCGTCAAGCCACAGAGCGGTGCCCAGGGCAGCGGCCTGCCGGTCGGCAAGAAGACGGATCTGAGTACGTTACCGCCGTTCGGTGACACCGCCGTCTATCTGAAGGGGTTCCTCGATGAGTGGGGCAACACCAACCAGATGACCTTCAGCAGCAACTTCATGTACGAGTTCACCACCGAGGTGAGCAGCGACAAGCTGGGCACCACCAATGTCAAGATCGCGGACGCCAGCTGGGGTCCCCTCAACTACGGCAGCTGCAACGCCGGTGACAAGCTGGTGGTCGGCACTCCGCTGACCCTCTGCAAGGGTGGCGATACCGGCAACATCGGGCTCGATCTGGCCAAGGCGGGCAGCTACAAGTTCGTCTTTACTGCCATGAACAAGGAGAAGCCCACCCTGAGCGTCAGCTTTACCGAGCCGGTGCAGAGCTGCAAGGTGCTGGACACGGTAGCGGGCAATCCGCTCGGCTACAACCTGTTCGTCAAGGGTGAGCTCTCCGGCTGGAATGCTCAGCCCCAGTACCAGTTGAGCTACAAGGGAATGGATGGCGATCTGGCCATCTATCAGGCGGCCTTCAACTACAACGGCAGCACCGAGTTCAAGGTGGCCAACGAGGACTGGAGCAAGGAGTACCTGCTCAACGGCG
The DNA here is from genome assembly GCF_002259925.1 of Aeromonas sp. A35_P. Taxonomy (NCBI): domain Bacteria; kingdom Pseudomonadati; phylum Pseudomonadota; class Gammaproteobacteria; order Aeromonadales; family Aeromonadaceae; genus Aeromonas; species Aeromonas sp. A35_P. The sequence continues at coordinate 12,702 of NZ_NEVB01000033.1, forward strand.
GCGGCGCGCTGAAGGCGGAGACCGGTTACCCGTTCGCCTTCTCCCAGGCGGGCAGCGCCAACAACAGCATCACCTTGCCGCAAGGGCTGTGGAGCGTGCTGGTGAAGGTTGACCCGGCCGGTGCCAAGGCCGGTACCGCCGTGATCCAGGAGTGCAGCGCCAAGTAGTCATTCCCATCGAGCCCGGGGCTGGCTCGGCAGCCCAGGGTTGAATTCCACCTCGCCAAGGGTGGGATAACACCGAGAGAGTAAGCAAAGCGCGACTGCCGACCGGCAGCCGCGCTTTTTCTTTGCTCGTGGGCGAGGAAATAAAAAAGCCGCCCCGTTGGGGCGGCTGTTGGTTGTGCCGTCAACGGCCGGCTTAGCGCTTGCGCAGCAGGCGCAGGGCGTTGGCGGTGACCAGGGCGGTGGCGCCGGTGTCGGCCAGCACCGCAATCCACAGGCCGGTGATGCCAAGCAGGCTGGTGACCAGGAAGATGGCCTTGAGCCCCAGCGCCAGCGCTATGTTCTGGTGGATGTTGGCGAGGGCCGCGCGGGAGAGCCGGATCATGGCGGCGACCCCGCCGAGCTGGTTGTGGGTCAGCGCCGCATCGGCGGTCTCCAGCGCCACGTCGGTGCCGCCCCCCATGGCGATGCCGATGCTGGCCCGCTTCATGGCCGGCGCGTCGTTGATGCCATCGCCGATCATCGCGACCTTTTGCGTGAGGCCGAGCTTGGCGATCTCATCGACCTTGCCCTCCGGCAGCAGGCCGGCGCGCCAGCCCATGCCGAGCTCGCCGGCGATGGCCTCGGCGGCGCGGGGGTTGTCACCGGTCAGCATGATGCTTTGCAGGCCAAGCTCGCTCAGCTCGCGCAGGGCCGGGGCCGCCTCGGGGCGGATCTGGTCGCGCAGAGCCAGCAGGGCGGCCGGAGCGGCATCAGGCTGACCGAGCACCACCACCGTCTTGCCTTGCTGCTCCAGGGTGGCAACCCGGGCCTGCATCGCCGCATCCAGGGTGGCGACCCGGCTCGGTGCCAGCAACTGCCAGAGGGTGCCGTCGATGCGACCCTCCACCCCCATGCCGGGCAGGGCGCGCAGATCCTGGGCCGCAGCGGGGCTGAGGCCCCGTTCGCCGGCCGCCATCACCACGGCGCGGGCCAGCGGGTGGTGGGAGCCCTGCTCGATGGCCGCTGCCAGTACCAGCAGTTCGGCCTCAGGCTGGCCATTGAGGCTCACCAGTTCGGTCAGCTGCGGCTTGCCCAGGGTCAGGGTGCCGGTCTTGTCAAAGGCCAGGGTATCGATGTGGGCGAGGCGCTCCAGCGCGGCGCCCCCCTTGATGAGGGCCCCCTGCCGGGTGGCTGCCGCCAGCGCCGAGGTGACCGCCGCCGGAGTGGAGATGACCAGGGCGCAGGGGCAGCCGATCAGCAGCAGCGCCAGCCCGCGATAGACCCACTCGTCCCAGCTCTGGCCGAAGGCGAGCGGCGGTACCAGCACCACCAGCAGGGCGACCAGCATCATGGCCGGGGTATACCAGCGGCTGAAACGGTCGATGAAGCGCTCGATGGGGGCGCGCTGGGTCTCGGCCTCTTCGATGAGATGCAGGATGCGGTCGATGGCGTTGTTGCCGGGCTCGGACACCACCTCGAGGCGCAGCACCCGATCCGCCGCCAGGCTGCCGGCGGGCACCTTGTCACCCTGGCGGCGCTCCACCGGGATGGATTCGCCGGTCAGGGCGCTCTCGTCAAAGGCGCCGAGGGCGTCGAGCAGGCGGGCATCGGCCGGCAGACGGGCGCCCGGGGCGATCTCTATGATGTCGCCTGGACGCAGTTCATCGGCGGCCACCTCTTCCCGCACCTCGCCTTCTGTCGTGGTGCGGATGCGCAGCGCCTTGTCGGGCACCAGCGCCATCAGGGCGGTGACCCCGGCGCGGGCGCGGCCGGCGGCGTAGGCCTCCAGGTGTTCGCCCAGCATGAACAGCAGCAGCACCATGGCCGCTTCGGCGGTTTCACCGAGGAACAGGGCGCCCACGGCGGCGACCGTCATCAGGGTCTCGATGGCGAAGGGGGAGCCGCTTCGGGTCAGTGCCCACGCCTTGCGAGAGATGGGCCACAGGCCCCAGAGGGTGGCCAGGGTAAACAACGGCTGGCCGATCTGGCCCGGCAGCAGGGCCGCCACCAGCATCAGGCCGGCCAGCGACAGCGGTTGCCAGTATTTGCCGAGAATGTTCATCAGCGGACTGCTCGGGGCGCTGTGTGCCGCGCTCTGAGCGACGCCCTTGAGCTGGAAACCGGCGGCCAGCACGGCGGCGGTGACGGGATCGGGGGAGAGGCCGGGGGCCAGATCCACCACCAGCTTCTCGGTGGCAAACAGCACGCGGGCCTGTTGCACGCCGCTCACCCGGCTGACGGCCGTATCTATCTTGCGGGCGCAGCTGGGGCAGTCCATCCCCAGCACCTGCCAGCTGTGGCGGCGGCTGTTCTGCTCGGGGGCGTCCAGCGGCGGCTCGTCTGCGGTGGAGGCGTGATCGTGCGCATGACCCTGCTCATGGTGATGGTCGTGTTTGGTGTCGGTGCAGCAGCCCCCTCTGGGGGGCTCTTCGTCGCCGGGGACGTCGGCGACCCCGCGCGCCTGATGATCGTGGGGAGCCGTGGTGGCCGCGCAACTGGCCGTTGCCGTGTTGTCACAGCAATGGCTGGTGTGGCTGTGCTCGGCCTGGGAGGCGGCCGCCTTGCTGACGGCCTTGATGGGGGCGGCGTGCTGATGGCTGCAGCAGGATTTGCTCATGGTGCGTTCCTCTTGAGGGACCCCGCCCCTGAGGGATCCTGGATGACTGAGCCGAGTGTAAACCTTGGTGTTAAGTCCAAGGTCAACCCCCTTTCTCTCTGCTCCTCCAGACGGGTGCTTTGGCGATCCTATATCCCTGTGCTTGGCGGGTGTTTGTCCCCGCCCGGCGGGCCTATACTGGAGGCCCTGATCCTCCCTCGATAATCAAGGACATAACATGAGCAATACCGTTACTCTGCAAGGCAACCCGGTTTCCGTCGCCGGTCACTTCCCGGTTGCCGGCGAACAGGCCAAGCCTTTCTCCCTGGTGGCCAAGGATCTCTGTGACGTGACCCTGGCGAACTTCGCCGGTCAGCGCAAAATCCTGAACATCTTCCCGAGCGTTGACACCCCGACCTGTGCCACCTCAGTGCGCAAGTTCAACGAGCAGGCAAGCAGCCTGAACAACGCCGTGGTGCTGTGCATCTCCGCCGACCTGCCGTTCGCCCAGGCCCGCTTCTGCGGCGCCGAGGGTCTGGACAAGGTGGTGAACCTGTCCACCCTGCGTGGTGTTTCCTTCCTGCAGGACTACGGTGTGGCCTTCTCCTCCGGCCCGCTGGTGGGTCTGGCTGCCCGTGCCATCGTGGTGCTGGATGAGCACGACAAGGTGCTGCACAGCGAGCTGGTGGCCGAAGTGGCCGACGAGCCGAACTACGCCGCCGCCCTGGCCGTGCTGTAATAGCATCGGGTCGACAAAAATCCCGCCGGGGCCATGCCCCGGCGGGATTTTTTTATGGGCGGTTGCCGTCAGGGGGAGGTGGCGACCGGCTGTGATGGGGGCTTGGGTTGCCACTCCACATAGGGGCGGTGCAGCCTGGCGTAGATCTCGGCCAGCTTGCCGGAGGCGGCGAGCCGGTCAATCGCCTCGCCGAGGAAGCGATCCATCTCGTCGCCGGCGGGCCCCTTGGCGATGATGAAGACATCCTCGAAATCCCCCAGATGTTCCCGGTGGATGTTGGTGAGCTTGAGCCGGCGCAACATCAGGTCGGCCTCCTCCTGGGCCCAGATGAAGGCATCGATGCGACCGCGGGAGAGCTTGCGCAGGGACTGCTCTATGCTCATCGACCGCTGCAGCGGAATGGGCAGAAAGCCGGGGGTGGCCTCGATCAGCAGATCCCGCTTGGTGGGCACTATGCCGTAGGCCATGTCGGGGGTGACGATGTGGTCGGTATTGCTGTAGAGCACGTGGGTCACCTTGCCGAAACTGCGGGTGCTGAAGCGATAGGGCAGCAGGTCGGCATCCTGCAGGTTGCGGATGGCGGGCAGGCTGAAGTCGGCGGTGCCGGCGATCACCCCGGCCATGGCCCGGGCGAGGGGATAGATAGTGATCCGGATGCTGATATCCGGATAGAGATCGTCGATGGCGCGCACCAGATCGACGAAAGGACCCGTCTTGTCGGCATTGATCAGCCCAGGCAGCTCGCCGAGGTGGGCGTTGATGATGCGCACCGGTTTGGCGGCGGGGGCGGCCTGGGGATCGGCGCGGGAGAGCCCCAGGCTGGTCAGCCCCAGCAGGGCGAGCAGCAGCAAGAGGGGCAGGGTGGGGGATCGGGTCATGGTCGGGTAGCTCCGCCTTGAGAGGTTTTCTGAAGTGTAGCCAGCGGCACCCTGTCGCGGCGGGGCGGCCCGGAACCGGCACCTGGGTGGATTGGGTTTTACTTATGGGCCCCCGCTCACTAGACTTCGCCCTCCCACTTGTTTATCCGTACCGTGCCATGACCTTTGACCAACTCGCCCTTGCCCCCGCCTTGCTGGCGGCTCTGCCAACCAATCTTCAGCACCCGACCCGAGTACAGCAACTGGCCATTCCCGCCGCGCTGGCGGGACGGGATCTGCTGGCGCTGGCCCGCACCGGCAGCGGCAAGACCCTGGCGTTCGGCTTGCCGCTGCTGCAGCGGCTGGATCCCGCCCTGGCAGAGGTGCAGGGGCTGGTGCTGGTGCCGACCCGCGAGCTGGCGGTGCAGGTGAGCGAGGCGTTGCAGGGGCCGGCCGCCGGGCTGGGTCTGCGGCTGGTGACCCTGTGCGGCGGGGTGGAACAGGCGCAGCAACAGGCCGAGCTGGCGCTGGGGCCGCAGCTGCTGGTGGCGACCCCGGGGCGGCTGCGGGATCTGTTGGGCCAGCAGCTGCTGACCCTGGCCGGCCTGCGCACTCTGGTGCTGGACGAGGCGGACCGCCTGCTGGAGATGGGGTTCTGGCCCGATATTCAGTGGCTGATGAAGGCGATGCCGGACGTGCGGCAGCAGATGCTCTTCTCCGCCACCCTGTCGGCCGAGCTGGAGGCGTTGGCCACCGGTCTGTTGAAAGAGCCCGCGCGGGTGGAGGCGGATCCTCGCAACAGCGTGGCCGACGACATCGAGGAGCGGCTCTATCTGGTCAACAAGAGCAGCAAGGTGCCGGCGCTCATCAGCCTGCTCAAGGCTCACGAGTGGCCGCAGGTGCTGGTCTTCATCAGCGCGCGGGACGACGCCGACGGGGTGGCCCGCAAGCTGGCCAAGGCGGGCATCGCGGTGGCGGCCCTGCACGGCGAGAAGGAGCAGGCGGTGCGTGAGCAGGCGCTTGGCGACTTCAAGGCGGGCAAGGTGCGGGTGCTGGTGGCCACCGATCTGATGGCGCGCGGCATTCACGTGGAGGCGCTGCCGCTGGTGATCAACCTGGACTTGCCCGCCAGTGCCCCCGTCTACGTGCACCGTATCGGCCGCACCGCCCGGGCCGGGCGCAGCGGGCTCGCCATCTCCCTCACCTGCCATGGCGAGGCCGACACCCTGGCGGCGATCCGCACCCTCACCGGGCGTGAGCTGCCGCTGGCGGCGCTCGCCGGCTTCCCGGTGACCGACAAGCCAGCCAGCGGGGAGGGCAAGCGCGCCCCCCGCGACAAACAGGCCAACCGTCGCACCCAGGCCAAGCGCAGCGTCAAGCAGTTCAAGGGCAAGGCGTAGCGCTCCCCGCCATAGCCGGTGTGACAGGCCGGTTCATCGCAGCGCCAAACAGAAAGGGTCGGGGCCAAACCCGGCCCGCTCTGTTTGCCCACCTGGTCACTATCAAATAGTGGTCGCTTCGCTATGCTCCATGGGTTTCACCATGGAGGGATGACGAATGACCAGTCTGGTAATGGGCCCTCTGCTGGGCCTCGAGTCAGAGACCGAGTACAGCATCTGTTTTATGGCGCAGGCCAGCGGCAAGAGTGCTGCCGTGCGGATCAACGGCGAGCTGCTGGCCGCCAGCAAGCAGGCGGATACCCCGAGAGGCGGCTTCTGGCGGCTGGTCTGGCAGGCCAGTCCCAAGAGCAAGGCCGGCACCCCCGTCGACTACGAGGTCCTGCTGGACAACAAGCCGGCGCAGGATCTGGCGGGATACGACAAGTGGCAGTTCCATCTGCCGGGCAAGAAGGAGCCGGTGCGGATAGGCTACGCCTCCTGCAACGGCTTCTCCGACTTCAAGCTGCTTACCTCCACTCCGGCCCCCTACGTCATGTGGGACAAGCTGGCCGCGGAGCACAAGGCCCATCCCTTCTCCCTGTTGCTGATGGGAGGAGATCAGATCTATGCGGACTCCCTCTGGACGAGCGTGCCGACCCTCAAGGCCTGGAACGAGCTGGACCGGGCAGAGAAGGTCAAGCGCAAGGCGACCCGGGCCATGGTGGAGCAGCTCGACCGCTTCTATTGCGATCTCTATTGCAAACAGTGGGGCCGCCTCGAGGTTGCCTTCATGCTGGCCCGGGTGCCGAGCGCCATGATGTGGGACGACCACGACATCTTCGATGGCTGGGGCAGCTACCCCGAGGATCTGCAGCGCTGCGAGGTCTATCAGGCCATCTATGCCGCCGCCACCAAGTACTTCCGGCTGTTCCAGCTGCGCACCGGTGCCAACGGGGCGCTGCTGGACAAGACGCTGAATCACCACTCCTGGCGGCTCGGTTTCAGGGGCTACCAGATCCTGGCGCTCGACAACCGGGCCAACCGCACCCGCGACCAGGTGATGAGCCCGTCCCAGTGGGATCAGGTCAACGCCGCGCTGGCGGCCTGCGACACGGGCCACCTGCTGGTGCTGGCGGGGGTGCCCGTGGTCTATCGCGACTTCTCCTTCACCGAGGCGGCGTTCGATGCCACCCCCTGGGAGGAGGAGCTGACCGACGATCTCAAGGATCACTGGCGGGCCAAGGCCCATCAGGGGGAGCGGGCCCGCCTCATCATGCGGCTGTTGGACAACGCCAGGCAGCGGCGCCAAAAGGAGCCTGGCTGCAAGACCCTGATCCTCTCAGGCGACGTGCACGTGGGTTGCCTCGGGGTCATTCAGGACAAGCGGGAGGGGCTCAACGTGCACCAGCTGGTCTCCTCCGGCATCGTCCACCCCTGTCCCACCCAGTTCCAGTGGATGGGGATCCTGGCCATGACCAACGACGATCCCGAATACCTCGACGAGAGCCGGCTGATCCGCGCCGAGCTTATCAAGCCGTTCGGCGCCCCCGTCTACCTGCGTACCCGCAACTTCGCCACCCTGCTGATGGGCAGCGATGACAAGTTGTGGGCCAACTGGCATTGCGAGAACGGACTGGCGGCCAGCTACCCGCTGGCCTGATGGCCGGGGAAATACGAAGGGCCCGTCAGGGCCCTTTTTTCATTGCGTTGGTGTGGCGGTGTCACGGGCGAAGAAGTCGCGCCGGAACTGGCCGAGCACCGCCTCCCTGTGCTGCTGCCAGCTCGCCTCGTCCATGTTGCCCCGGCTGGCTGCCAGCTGCTGCTCGAGCTCGGTCAACTGCTGCTGGTAGCGGCTGCGCTGATCCAGCTGCTGCTGGCGGCTGGCGGCAAACTGCAGGGTCGCCTCGGCCTGTGCGGCTGGCAGGAAGTGGCGGGCCAGGGTGGCGAGCTCCTCGTCCCCCCACAGCTGGCGCGCCTGCTGCAGCCGGGCCGCCGGGTTGAACAACTCAGTCGCCAGATCCGGGTGCTCCGCCACCCACTCATCCTGCAAGCGGGTGAGGGCATCCAGCCGCTCGGCCAGCGGCAACTGCTCGCTCTCCTGCGCCAGCTGCTCGAGCGCCAGGGCGTAGCGCCCCTGCAGCCGAAACAGACTCTCCCCCTCGCCAAGCCAGCTGGCCTCAGCGCCTTCCAGATTGGCGAGCCGCTCGGCCAGCGGCAGATCGCTGTCGCTTACCTCGCTGGCGAGCTGCTGGCTCAGCGCCTCCGGCATGGCCCGCCAGCTGGCGGGAGGCGGCTCGGAGCCGGCCTGTGTGGCGGCAACCGGCAGGGCAACCGGCGAGGCGAGCGCCGGGGAGCCTGACAGCTGTGTCGGCACGGGTGCAGCAGCGCCCGATGGGGCCTGGCTGGTGGGGGCCGAGCGCGCCGGTTCCTCCTGTGCGCCCAGGTTGAGCAGCAACAAGGCCAGCAGCGCCAGCGCCAGCAAGCCGTAACGGCGCTTCATCGGCTGATCTCTCCCTTGACCGGGAAGTGATCGGAGAGGTTGCTGGCAGGCCAGAGGCTGCCGTCGCTGCTGCGCGGGATCCAGACGCTGTTGAGGTTGTGGCTTGCGGCGCCGTACTCCCGGCTCACCACCAGATAGTCGAGGTACTCCACGTTGGCGCCGCCGGAGAGTGGACCGCCGGCATAGGGGTTGATCCTGGGATCGAAGGTGGCCTCGGTGTAGCCGCCGTAGGCCGGCTCGTCGGCGTCGAGATTGGCCAGCATGCCGGCGTAGTCATCGGTAAACTTGCGCTTGTTGACGTTGAAGTCGCCGCCGTAGATGACGGTGTCACTAGCGGGAATATTGAGGCTGGCGGCCAGGGTGCGCATCTGGCCGAACTGGATCTGGCGCAGGCGGCGCGCCTCGTCGGTGTCGAAGCTGGCGGTGTGTGTGGCGAACAGGTGCCAGGCCTTGCCCCCCTTGATCACCTCCGCATACATCACCCCCTTGTCGGCGAAGCAGTCGGTGCCGGTGCACTGGGGATAGACCAGCTGGGCCTCGCGCACTATGGGGTAGCGGCTAACGATCACCACGCCGCCGTCGTGGATGTTGACCCCCGGCTTGTCGAGCACCTTGGTCTGGTAGGGGTACTCTTTGGCCAGCGCCTGCAGGAAGCCCTCGCGGCGGCCGTCGAACACCTCCTGCAGCAGCAGGGCGTCATAGCCCTTGAGGTGTTCGGGCAGCAGCGCCAGCCGCTCGCCGATGCTGGAGGCGATCACCGGCAGCGCCCAGACGTTGTAGCTGGCCACCTTCAACCTGGTTTCGGCAGGTTCGGGCTGCTCCACCTGCTTGGGCGGGGTCAGCATGTAGTGCAGATCGTCGTAGCGGCCGGTGAACTTGGCGGCGAAGGCCAGCTCCTGCGGCCCGTTCAGGCGGTGGATGGCGCGATCGCTCTGCCAGCCTGAGCTGTCTGCCGGCGTCTCGCCGCCGTGTTGCAGGGTGCTGTTCCACCAGGTGCCCTCCATCCGCTGGTTGAGGCGATAGGTGTCACCGTTGGGGGTGGTGACCCGGGTTTCGAACAGATAGCTCTTGCCCGCCTTCACCCCCTCGTAGCGGTTGAAGCTGAGCACCATGGCGCTCTCCCAGGGGCCCAGCTCAGTCCTGTGCTGGATCCACTGGCTGCCGGCCTGCAGCTCGCCGGAGCCGCTCTGGCGGATCTCCAGCTGGACCGGATCCGGGCTGTTGTTGGTGAGGTAGACATCGGTATCGGCCAGCGCCTGCAGCGGAAACTGGCTGGCCAGCAGCAGGGCGGCATAACTGACGGGCTTGTGCATCATGAAGTCCTTTTGGTTGAGACACGCAGGAAAGTGACTGTTATGGCGGGCACAGAGGTCATTTCATTTACATTTTTGTTACAAATAAATGAAAGGCCCCATATGGGGAGGCAGGGCGAGCGGACAGGTTGGCGAAGAGGCGGGGCGTGCCGGTTGGCACGCCCCCGAGGGGATCAGCGGCTGGCCAGCGGGTAGGTAAAGAGGGCCAGGTGAGCGAAGTTGAACAGGAAGTGGATCGCGATGGCGACGCTGAGGCGCCCGCTCAGCAGGAACGCCAGGCCATAGCAGGCCCCCGCCAGCGCGGCGAACAGCACCAGCAGCGGGCCGCCGGCCAGGTGGGCGGCGCCGAACAGCAGGCTGGCTACCAGCACCCCAAGCCAGCGCCGGCTGTGTGCGGCGATCCCCTGCTGCAGGAAGCCGCGAAACAGCGCCTCTTCCGCCACGCAGGTGAACAGCAGGTTGTTGATGGCAAACAGCCACCACCAGCCGGGCAGGCCCACTTCGGGCTTGAGGGCTCCCAGCTGCCAGGCGGCGATCAGCAGGGCCGCCAGCGGCACCAGCAGCAGTGCCAGCCTGCGCCACTGAACGGCGCCGCCCGGGCCCAGCAGGGCGGGCCATGCCAGCAGCAGGCCGAAGAAGACCAGCGGCTTGTCGAGGTTGAGGTACATGTTGAAGGGCACGCTGGCGGGGCCGGCCTGCACCTGATCCAGCACCTTCAGGTTGGTGAAGCCGGGGATGAGGTGCAGCATCAGCGCCACCGCCCACAGCAGCACGGCGCCCAGGGCGACGGCGCGCCATGGCTGGGGCAGGGAGGGGGTGCGCCAGGCCAGCAGCAGGCCCGCCGTGCTGGCCAGCACGGCGATTGGGCTCAGGTGGCCGAGGCCGAGAGCCGCCAGCAGGGCGACCGCCAGCATGATGACGCCGGGCAGACGCTGCCGGGCCAGACAGAGCAAGACGGCCAGCGCCAGTGCTCCCCAGATGAGTGAATCAGGTAGAGGTAACATTGAGTCTCCAGGGCCGATGAAAGTGCCGCACCTTAACAATGGGACATCCCATGAGACAAGGCTCAATAAGCTGGTCGGATCCCCGCGCGGCAGGAGGGAGCAGGCGAGCAACCATAAAAAAACCGGAGCTGGGCTCCGGTTTTGGCAAGGGTGCGACGCTATCAGCGGCCGGATTCGGCGATCACCCGAGCGATGATGTCGGCCCGCAGGTTGGCGTCCAGCTCGCCCAGGGCGATCAGGCCGGCCTTGAAGATCACGTTCTTCGGCAGGCTGACGTCGTCCAGGGTGGTGATGGCCTCCACGTGCAGGCCGTTCAGGCGGCTGGCATCGCGCGGGCTCAGGTTGACCTGGGTGTTCAGCACCTGCTTGCCCTTCTTCTTGGGCTGGGCGGGTTTCTTCGGCTGCTCTTCCAGCTCGTCTTCCGGCAGTTCGTCATCAAAATCGTAAATAGACATAGTCAATCCTGTTGGTTGGGCGAGGGGCCTTGAGCCCGACGTGGTTGCTCCGATGGGGTCAATCAGCCCATATCCTCGTTGCGGATAAAGGCGCGCCAGGAGACGAGCACCTGGGCAAAATCTTCCAGCCCGCACATGGCCAGCTGTTCATCATCGTAGTAGGCGAGATCGTCGAGATCCTCATCCTGCTCGATATTGAGGACGTTGGCCTTCACCTCGGCCTCCTCGTGGGTCAGCAGCAGGGAGTAGTCGCCGCCAAGCAGCCGGTATTCGGTGCGGGCCCGGCTGGAGAGCTGATCGATGATGGCGAACAGCTCGTCGAGTTTCTCCTCGTCCTTGCCCACTTCGTCGATCAGCCACTGACCGATGGCCTCGTGGCCCATGGAGAACCGGGCGCGATAACCGCCGAACGGGTCGCGGCGAAATTCATAATCCATAGTTCAGTCCATAGCGGAAGGGTGAGTCGTCATGGGCAGGGGAAAATCCTGCTCCATGGCGGGGCGCATATAGCGTAAAGTGGCCTATTCTAGCGAGCCCCCCCTCGCTTGTCTTGAAGATGTGGCATCTTTGCCCCGGTGCAGGCGCTTTGTGGCCGGTCCGGCCCCCGCTTTGGAGATGTGATGCAGCTAAACGATACCCTCGCACGCCAGATAGTCAGTCGAGCGATACAGATCCTCTCTGTTTCGGTCAAGGTGATGGACGAGCCACAGAGACTCATCATCGCCTCAAGCTATGCCCGGTTCGTTCAGCGGAGTACCTATGCAGCTCAATGACACCCTCGCACGGCAGATTGTCAGCCGGGCCATGAAGATCCTTTCTTTCTCGGTCAACGTGATGGACGAGCACGGCCTGATCATCGCGTCCGGCAACCCGGAGCGGCTCCATCAGCGCCATGAGGGGGCCGTGCTGGCGCTGACCGAGAACCGGGTGGTGGAGATCAGCGACGCCACCGCCCGCGAGCTCAAGGGGGTGCGCCCCGGCATCAACCTGCCCATCGCCTATCAGGGAGAGCTGCTCGGGGTCATCGGCATCTCGGGCGATCCGGACGAAGTGCGTGCTTACGCCGAGCTGGTGCGGATGACCGCCGAGCTGATCCTGGAGCAGGCGGCGCTCACCGAGCAACTGCAGTGGGACAAGCGCCACAAGGAGGAGCTGGTGCTGCAGCTCATCCGTGGTGAAGGGCGCGAAGATCAGCTGCAGTAGGCGGCCCGCTTCCTCGGGCTGGATCTGGCCCAGCCGCGGGTGGTGGCTGGGCTGGCGCTGGAGGAGGCCGACCCGGCCCGGCTGCGGGAGCTGGTACACCTGCTGGAAAACCCGGAGCGGGACAATCTGGTGGCCATCAACGGCCTGGACGAGATAGTGGTGCTCAAGCCTGCCCAGCTCAGCGACGGCGTCTGGCAGTCAGAGCAGGAGCGCAGTCGCATCAAGCAGTTGCTGGCCCGCATCCCCCACTTTCGGGTGCGCATCGGGGTGGGTGATTACTTCGCCGGCACCGACGGGCTGGCGCGATCCTACCAGACGGCGCGGGACACCTTGCGCCGCGGCATGCGGCAGGCGCCGCGCAAGCAGGTCTATTTCTTCGAGGATTACCGGTTGCCGGTGCTGCTCGGCAGTCTGGCGGACTCCTGGCAGGCGGATCAGCTGCGGGCTCCGCTGCACAAGCTGGCGCAGGAGGATACAAAGGGAACACTGCTGAAGACGCTGCGCCAATATTTCTTGCAGGATTGTGATCTGCATCCCTGTGCCGAAGCCCTGTTCATCCACCCCAATACCCTGCGCTATCGGCTGACCCGGATCGAGCAGATAACCGGGTTGAATTTCAACAAGTTAGATGACAAGTTTCTGCTCTATCTCGGGCTCAATCTCGACAGCTGATTTGTTCATATATACAGAAAGTTGCATTTTTAAAAGCTGATATTTGGTTTTTTGACCAAAGCATTCCGATCCCGGATCACCATAATGGCCACCATTCACTCACTAGAAAGGTGCCCGTCATGACCCCGGTTACAGCCCTTGGCGCCCTCGCGGCGCTCTCCATCGCCATCTTCCTGATCCTGAAGAAGGTGCCACCCGCTTACGGCATGATCGTCGGCGCCCTGGCCGGCGGCCTGATCGGCGGTGCCGATCTGACCCAGACCGTCGCCCTGATGATCGGCGGCGCCCAGGGGATCACCACGGCGGTGATGAGGATCCTGGCGGCGGGCGTACTGGCCGGCGTGCTGATCGAATCGGGCGCCGCCACCACCATCGCCGAGACCATAGTCCGGAAGCTGGGCGAAACCCGCGCCCTGCTGGCGCTGGCGCTGGCCACCCTGATCCTGACCGCGGTCGGCGTGTTCGTGGACGTGGCCGTCATCACGGTCGCCCCCATTGCGCTGGCCATCGCCCGCCGTGCCGATCTCTCCAAGGCGGCCATCCTGCTGGCGATGATCGGCGGCGGCAAGGCGGGCAATGTCATGTCGCCCAACCCCAACGCCATCGCGGCGGCGGACGCCTTCCACCTGCCGCTCACCTCTGTGATGGCGGCCGGCATCATCCCGGGCCTGTTCGGGCTGGTGATGGCCTACTGGCTGGCCAAGCGCCTCAACAACAAGGGCAGCAAGGTCGCCGCCGACGAGGTGGTGAGCTTCGATGGCAGCAAGCTGCCGGGCTTTGCCGCCGCCATCAGTGCGCCCCTGGTGGCCATCCTGCTGCTGGCCCTGCGCCCCATCGCCGGCATCGTTGTGGATCCGCTCATCGCACTGCCTCTCGGTGGTCTGGTAGGTGCCCTGATGATGGGCAAGTTCGGCAAGGTGAACCAGTTTGCCGTCTCCGGTCTCGCCCGCATGGCGCCGGTGGCCATCATGCTGCTGGGTACCGGTACCTTGGCGGGCATCATCGCCAACTCCGGCCTCAAGGATGTGCTGATCAGCGGCCTGACCGCCTCCGGCCTACCCTCCTACCTGCTGGCCCCCATTTCCGGTGCCCTGATGTCGCTGGCGACCGCCTCGACCACCGCTGGTACCGTGGTAGCCTCCAATGTGTTCAGCGCCACCCTGCTCGAGCTTGGTATCAGCAGCCTGGCGGGGGCCGCCATGATCCACGCCGGTGCCACCGTATTCGACCACATGCCCCATGGCTCCTTCTTCCATGCCACCGGCGGCAGCGTCCACATGGGCGTGGGTGAGCGGCTCAAGCTCATCCCCTACGAAACCGCAGTTGGTCTGACCATCGCCGTTGTCTCCACCCTGATGTTCGGCGTGTTTGGCCTCGCCTAAGGAATTGATATGAAAATTGTTATCGCCCCCGATTCATTCAAGGAGAGCCTGAGCGCCATGGCGGTGGCCGATGCCATCGAGGCCGGTTTCAAGCAGGTGCTGCCGGATGCCACCTACGTCAAATTGCCGATGGCTGATGGCGGCGAGGGGACTGTGCAGTCCTTGGTGGATGCCACCGGTGGCCGCATTCTGCCCTTCCATGTGACCGCACCCCTTGGCAACAAGGTACAGGGCTTCGTCGGTCTGCTGGGGGATGGCGAGCGTGCGGTCATCGAGATGGCGGCGGCCTCCGGCCTGCATCTGGTGGCGCCTGAGCTGCGCAATCCGCTGCACACCTCGAGCAGCGGCACCGGCGAGCTGATCCTGGCGGCCCTCGACATGGGGGTGAAGCATCTGATCCTCGGCATCGGCGGCAGCGCCACCAATGACGGCGGTGCCGGCATGATCCAGGCGCTCGGCGGCAAGCTGCTCAAGCGCGACGGCACTTCCATCGCGCCGGGCGGCGCCGGTCTGGCCGAGCTGGCCAGCATCGATCTGAGCGGGCTCGATTCACGCCTCGCCAAGATCACCATCGAAGTGGCCTGCGATGTGGATAACCCGCTGTGCGGGCCGAAAGGGGCCTCCGCCGTGTTTGGTCCGCAGAAGGGGGCGACCCCCGCGATGGTGGCGCAGCTGGACGCCAACCTGGCCCACTACGCCGACTGCATCGAGCAGGCGCTTGGCAAGCAGGTGAAGGAGATTGCGGGGGCGGGCGCCGCCGGTGGCATGGGGGCGGCCCTGGTGGGCCTGCTCGGCGCCGAGCTCAAACCCGGCATCCAGATCGTCATCGAGGCGTTGAAGCTGGCCGAAGCGGTGGCCGACGCAGATCTGGTCATCACCGGCGAGGGGCGCATCGACAGCCAGACCATCCACGGCAAGACGCCAATCGGTGTCGCACGCTGTGCCAAGCTGTTCGGCAAGCCGGTGATCGGTATCGCGGGTTGTCTGACCGACGACTGCGGCGTGGTACACGAGCACGGGCTGGATGCGGTGTTTGCCGTGGTCAACCGCGCCATGTCCCTGCCGGAAGCGCTGGCCACCGCCACCACCAACCTGCAGCTCACGGCCCGCAACGTGGCGGCGCTCTATCTGTTGCGATCCTGACTCTCTTCTGGCCGCTGCCTGGCGCCGGCCAACCCCGCCCCGTGTCGCGGTGACGACCTGCCCCGCTGCAGGTCTGCCCGAAACACCTTGCCGATCAGATGATCGGCTTTTTTCATTATCCTGCTGTATCCCCAGTGCTTTTCTGCGGTTTCTGTATTCTGGCCGCCGACTTTGCGGCATAGTGATCCCCCATAGTACAAGGAGCGACCCATGATCTTGCTGACCCTGGGGGTACTGCTGTTTACCCTGACTCACCTCTATCCCTGCTTCGCGCCCGACCACAGGATCCGGCTGCGCGAGCGGTTGGGGGAGCATCGCTACAAGGGACTCTTCTCGCTGGTGCTGTTCATCGGCATCGCCTGCATCATTGCCGGCTGGCGCACCTCCAGCCCCTTGCCGCTCTATTTTCTGCCCGCCTGGGGACCGACCCTGATGATGGCGGTGATGCCCATCGCCCTGATCCTGTTCTGCTCCGGTCAGGGCCCCAACCACCTGCGGCGCTGGCTGGTGCATCCCCAGCTGCTCGGTACCCTGCTTTGGGCCGGCGCCCATCTGGCGGTCAACAGCGAGGCCCGCTCCCTGGTGCTGTTTGGCGGCATCGGCCTGTGGGCACTGGTGAGCATCGTCTGGATTTCGGTGCGGGACTGGCAGCGCCATCCCCGTCCGGCGGCCAACTGGTACGGCACCGGGCTCAGCGTGGGGGCCGGGCTGGCGCTCACCGCCCTGCTGATCTTCTGGGGACACGGCATGCTCACCGGCATCCCCCTCTATTGAGCCGGTGAACCGGCCGGCGTGTTCGCGCGTATGTCATTCATCTGCCTGACAGGAGTCACTCGATGAAAAGGATTGTCTTGTTGCTGACGCTGGCATCCGGCATGGCCGGCGCTGCCTGCCCCGACTACTTCAACGTGGAGATGCGGGAGCTCAACAGCACCCAGCGCCACAACCTCTGCCAGCTGACCGAGGGCAAGGTGGTGCTGGTGGTCAACACCGCCTCTTATTGTGGCTACAGCGGCCAGTTTAGGGATCTGGAGCGGCTCTATCAGGGCTACAAGGAGCAGGGACTGGTGGTGCTGGGCTTCCCCTCCAACGATTTTTGGCAGGAGGCGGGCAACGAGAACAAGACCGCCGAGGTGTGCCGGCGCGACTACGGGGTCACCTTCCCCATGTTCAATCGGGTGGCGGTGCGGGGTTCGGATGCGGTACCCCTGTTCAAGGGGTTGGCGGCGGCAGCCGATGGCGATGCCCCCAACTGGAACTTCCACAAGTACCTGGTGGGGCGCGACGGCAAGCTCATCGGCAGCTACGGTGCCAACCAGAATCCGGCGGACGATCCCCTGCAACAAGAGGTCAAACGAGCGCTCGGCCTTTAGCGCTACCCCGCGGCGGGCCGCTCTGGAATAATGGGGGCCCGCTCTTCTCTCTGGTAATCCCGTGCTGCAACGTCTGCCCCAAATGGTGATCTTCGATCCCTGGTCCGTGAACAGGGGATCTCTGCCGCCGCCCGGCGGCTCGGCGTTTCCAAATCCCACATCAGCAAGCAGCTGGCCCAGCTCGAGGCAGAACTCGGTGCCCAGCTGGTGCAGCGCACCACCCGCCGCTTCTCCCTCACCGAGCTCGGTCAGGAGTATGCCCGCCACTGCCGTGCCCTGGTGGCGGTGGCGCTGGAGGCGGACTCCATGGTGGCGGAGCGGCGCGGCAAGGTGAGCGGCGTGCTCCATCTGGGGGTCGGTCAATCCTTCGGCCGGCTGCACGTGATCCCGCGCCTCAAGGCGTTTCAGGATCGCTACCCCGAGCTGGAGCTGGAGGTCTCCCTGTTCGATCACCGCACCAATCTGGTGGATGAGGGGCTGGATCTCTGGATCACCACCTACGAGGACAAACCCGAGGCACTGGTGGGGCAGCGGCTGGCGGACATCGGCTTCGTGCTGGTGGCCTCGCCGGACTATCTCTTGAGCCACGGCACCCCGCTCCATCCCAAGGATCTGGCCCAGCACAACTGCATCACCTACCAGAGTCGGGAGCGGCGCTACCACGAGTGGTCGTTTCGCCAGGGCAAGGAGCGCCAGACGGTGCAGGTGGCCGGCAACTACCGGGTGGATCTGGCGGAGGCGGTGCGCGACGCCGCCTTGGCCGGGCTCGGCATCGCCTACGTAGCCAATTACCTGCTGGACAAGGAGCTGCAGTCCGGCCTGCTGATCCCGCTGTTGCCCCAGTGGCGACCAAACCAGAAGATGGCGGTACACGCCGTCTATGCCAGGCGCGAGCACCTGGATCCCAAGATCCGGCTGTTCATCGATTTCCTCAAGGAGGGTTTCGGCCCCCATCCCTACTGGGAACAGCGGCTGGCCCCCTGGCTCGGCGGCAAATTGTCCGGTACAGAGGAATAATCGTTTCCATATAAGAACACTGGCTTTCGCTTGATACCAAAATCGAGCCAAATCAGCCAGTTGCCGCAACCGGTATCGTGAAAACGTTTTTGCTAACAGGGCTGTAACCAACTGGACTTGCAGTGGCGAGGCAGGGAGCGCAGAATCCGCGCCCATCTTTTGCCCCACCTGATGGAGTCCCTATGATTGCCCTGCTCGGCATCCTGAGTATCCTGGCCCTGGCCACGCTCTGCTCTGATAATCGTCGTCGTATCCCGTTGCGAACAGTGGGCCTGGCCCTCTGCCTGCAGATCCTCTTCGCCGGCCTGGTGCTCTGGCTGCCCGCCGGTCAGCACGTGCTGAACGGGGTGAGCGAGAGCGTGAGCAGCGTGATCGGTTACGGTCAGGAGGGGATCGCCTTCCTGTTCGGCGATCTGGCCAAGTTCAAGCTGGGCTTCATCTTTGCCTTCAACGTGCTGCCGGTCATCATCTTCTTCTCCGCGGTGATCGCCATCCTCTACCACATCGGCCTGATGCCGAAAGTGATCGCCCTGCTTGGCGGCGGCCTGCAGAAGCTGCTGGGCACCGGCCGCGCCGAGAGCCTCTCCGCCACCGCCAACATTTTCGTCGGCATGGTGGAGGCGCCGCTGGTGGTCAAACCCTATCTCTCCAAGATGTCCGATTCCCAGTTCTTCGCGGTGATGAGCTGCGGCCTCGCCTCCGTGGCCGGCGGTACCCTGGTGGGTTACGCCAGCATCGGGGTCGAGCTGAAATACCTGATCGCGGCGGCCTTCATGTCGGCACCGGCCGGTCTGGCCATGGCCAAGATCCTGGTGCCGCCTGCCGCCGAAGAAGAGGACCATCATCAGGACGTGGTGATCCCGCGTGCCACCAACGTGATTGAAGCGGCCGCCGATGGTGCCATGTCCGGTCTCAACATCGCGGTTGCCGTGGGGGCCACCCTGCTGGCCTTCGTCGGCGTGATCGCCATGCTCAACGGCCTGCTGGGCTGGGCCGGTGACCTGGTGGGGCTGGAGCTGAGCTTCCAGATCATCCTGGGCTGGCTGTTCGCTCCCGTCTCCTGGTTGATCGGCATCCCCTGGGAGCAGGCTCAGGCCGCCGGCGCCCTGATCGGCACCAAGATAGTGGTGAACGAGTTCGTCGCCTTCATCGCCCTGGTGCAGGATCAGACCCTGAGCGAATCGAGCAAGGCCATCGTCACCTTCGCCCTGTGCGGTTTCGCCAACATCTCCTCCATGGCGATCCTGATCGGCGGCCTGGGTGCCATGGTGCCGGAGCGCAAATCCTTCATCGCCCGTTACGGCATGCGCGCCATTCTGGCGGGGGTGCTGGCGAACCTGATGAGCGCCTCGCTGGCCGGCCTGTTCCTCGCCCTCTGATTGACCCCAGAAGTTAGCACCTTCCGGTCAGAGCCCGCTTCGGCGGGCTTTTTTGCGCCCGTCTGCCGGCAAAAAAAAAGCGCCTCAGGGAGGCGCGGGGAAAAAGACAGATTGGAAGCGTCACATGGGTGCCACTTGAATGAGGGATGAGCCATGCCATCCAAGTGTGAAGCCATGATGCCTGAGGCTGTCTGAAGCCCTTCTGAGGCGATTCTTCATACTATGTTCATTTTGCTAAACGCAATGCGGGCTGGCTGGTCAGTGGCTCAGGGAGGCAGCGCGACGTTGTCTGCGGTCTGCTGTTCCAGCGCCGGCAACCAGATTGCTAACGGGATGCCGGCCGCGGCTCAGGGGGTCAGCACAAAGTGATCGGCACTCTGCTGCTCCAGTGCCAGCAGCCAGCGCTTGATGGGGATGCCGCCGGCATAACCGGTCAGCTCGCCGCTGCGGCCGATCACCCGGTGGCAGGGCACTATGATGCTGAGCGGGTTGCGGCCGTTGGCGGCACCGACTGCCCGTACCGCCTTGGGATTGCCGATGGCCTGGGCTATCTCGAGGTAGCTGACGGTCTCACCGTAGGGAATGTCGCCCAGGGCGCGCCATACCGATTGCTGAAAAGGGGTGCCCCGGGCGGCGAGCGGCAGATCGAAGCGGCGCAGGCGACCGGCGAAGTAGGCAGCGAACTGCTCGACGAAAGGGGCGAGCGCCTGATCGTCCCGCTGCCACTGGTCGGTCGGGGTCACCGGCTGCTCGCCTCGCACGAACTCCACGTAGCGCAGCCCGTCCCGATCGATGGCGATGAGCAGGGGGCCGTGGGCGCTGTCGCAAAAACTGTATTGCATGTCGTCATCCTCGGGTGTCGGGCAAGGGCCCGGTTAGTCAACTACCGGCTTGCCGCGGGTCGATTTGATCTCCCCCTTGCGCTTCTTGGCATCGACCCGCTTGCGCTGGGAGCTGCGGGTCGGCTTGGTGGCGTGGCGGGCCTTGGGGCGCCATGCTGCTTTTTTCAGCAGCTCCACCAGGCGGCTCATCGCCTCCTTGCGGTTCATGTCCTGACTGCGATGGGTCTCGACCCGGATCAGGATGAAGCCGTCGTGAACACGGCTGTCGCTCAGCTTGTCGAGCCCCTCCTTGTAAAGCGGGGTGAGGCTGGGGGAGCTGCGGTAATCGAAGCGCAACCAGACGGCGGAGTCGGTCTTGTTGACGTGCTGGCCGCCGTTGCCCTGTGCCCGCATGGTCTGGAATTGCAGCTCATGCCAGGGCAGGGTGACGCTGTTGGAGATGACTAACATACTGCTGTGCTCTTGTTTGGTGCAGCGGCGCTGGCTGGTTCAGCTTGGTGCCTCATAATGGGGCGAGCTGCGCTCCCTTGGTGATGTCGGGAGAGTCCTGCTCCAGACGTAAATGCTATCTTTTTGAAATTAAACAATAAAAAGACTTGGCACAAGAATTGATTCCCCATTCATGACATACCATGGATTGGGAGCAACCAGATGAAGCTGATTACTGCGATTATCAAACCCTTCAAATTGGATGACGTGCGCGAGGCCGTCGCCATCCTGGGGGTCGAGGGTCTGACCGTGTCCGAGGTCAAAGGGTTTGGCCGCCAGAAGGGGCACACCGAATTATACCGGGGAGCCGAGTATCAGGTCGACTTCCTGCCCAAGGTCAAGCTGGAGATCGCCACCGCCGATGACAACGTCGAAGGGGTGATCGAGGCGATCTGCAAGGCCGCTTACACCGGCAAGATAGGTGACGGCAAGATCTTCGTCTACGACCTGCTGCAGGCCGTGCGCATCCGGACCGGCGAGAACGACGACGAGGCGCTCTGACGGCCCTGACGGGGCTGGTGGTCGATGGGGTGTCGCTGATTGACTCCATGGTGGGGCTGGATAGGATTCTATCCGGCCCCTTTGTTTGAACGGCGTTTAAATATGTGATCCCGCAACGTCAGGATTTCTTGATCCCGCTGTCGAGCTCAATGCAAAATGCAAACAGCAATGGTTCTCACTCGATATAGCAACTCAAGGAATGGATGATGAAAATGAAGATGTTGGTACTGGCTTTCTCTGCGTTGGCGGCTCAGTCGGCGTTTGCCGCAGGGGAAGTGAATGTCTACTCCAACCGCCAGGATGAGCTGATCAAGCCCATCATCCAGCAGTTCGAGAAAGAGTCAGGCATCAAGGTCAACGTGGTGTTCGCCAAAGAGGGTCTGAACGAGCGTCTGGAGCGGGAAGGCAAGCTTTCCCCGGCGGATCTGATGCTGACCGTCGACATCAGCCGGCTGACTGATCTGGTGGACAAGGGGCTGGTGCAGCCGGTGGACAGCAAGATCCTGCAGGAGAACATCCCCGCCATCTATCGCGATCCGGACAACCGCTGGTTCGCCCTGACCACCCGCGTGCGCGCCATCTATTCCAGCAAGGATCGCCTCGGCAAGCTGGACACCATCAGCTACGAAGATCTGGCCAAGCCTGAATTCAAAGGAAAAATCTGCACCCGCAGCGGCAAGCATGAGTACAATGTGGCGCTGGTCTCCTCCATGATCGCTCATCACGGCATGGCGGATGCAAAAACCTGGCTGGAAGGGGTCAAGGCCAACCTGGCGCGCAAGCCGCAGGGCAACGACCGTGATCAGGTCAAGGCGATCAAGGATGGTATCTGTGACCTGTCGCTCGGCAACAGCTACTACCTGGGCGCCATGCTGAAGGATCCGGCGCAGAAGTCCTGGGCCGATGCCGTCTACATCAACTTCCCGAACCAGGGGGATCGCGGTGCCCACGTCAACGTGAGCGGCGTGGCCATGACCAAGTATGCCAAGAACAAGGCCGAGGCCCAGAAGCTGATGGAATTTCTGGCCGGCGACACCGCCCAGCACATGTATGCGGACGTGAATGCCGAGTATCCGGTCAAGGCCGGGGTCGAGCCTTCCGCCATGGTCAAGTCCTGGGGCAGTTTCAAGTCTGACCCCATGCCGGTCAGCGATTACGCCAAGCACCGCAAGGACGCCTTGCAGCTGCTGGATGAAGTGAAATTCGACTTGTAATCAGATGGGGCCAACGGCCCCATCAACCTCTGTGGTCTCATGAAAAATTTTGGATGGATTACCGGCAGCTGGGCCAGCGCTCTGCTGCTGGCCTTGCCGGTGCTTGCTCTGGTCTTCTCCGCCTTCTCGGCCGACGGAGATCTGTTTAGCCACCTCGCCGATACCGTACTGTTCGACTATCTGACCAATACCCTGGGGCTGGTGGTCGGGGTGGTGCTGCTCAGCCTGCTGTTCGGCGTGCCGACCGCCTGGCTGGTGGCCATGTGCCAGGTGCCGGGTCGCCGGGCCCTGCAGTGGGCGCTGATGCTGCCCATGGCCATGCCCTCCTATATAGTCGCCTACGTCTACACGGATCTGCTCGACTACTCGGGCCCGCTGCAGGCGGGGCTGCGCACCCTGTTTGACTGGCAATCCCCCGCCGATTACTGGTTTCCGGCCATCCGCTCCCTTGGCGGCGCCGCCTGGGTGCTGGCGCTGGTATTGTTCCCCTACGTCTATCTGCTGACCCGCGCCTCCTTTCTGGAGCAGTCGGTCAGCCTCATTCACTCCAGCCGCCTGCTCGGTTGCAGCCCCTGGCAGAGTTTTCGTCGCCTCAGCCTGCCGCTGGCACGTCCCGCCATCATGGTGGCGGTCTCCCTGGTGGCGATGGAGACGTTGGCCGACTTTGCCACCGTCCACTTCTTTGCCATCAACACCCTGACCACTGCGGTCTACGACACCTGGCTCGGCTACGGCAGTCTGGCCACCGCCGCCAAGCTCTCCTGCCTGATGCTGCTGGCGGTGGTGCTGCTGATCGCGTTGGAGCGCCGCTCCCGTAGCCGGCAGCAGGTGTTCCAGAAGTCGATGGGCCATGAGCAGCCGCTGCGCTACCCGCTCAAGGGCGCGCGGCGTTGGCTGGCTGCGATCTGGTGCTGGGGGCTGGTGCTGGCCGGCTTCGGCCTGCCGTTCGTCATCCTGCTGGACTACGGGGTGCGCTACTTCGAACTGTCGTGGACGCCGGAGTTTGTCCGCTTCGCCGGCAACAGTCTGCTCATCTCGGCGCTGACCGCCCTGCTGGCCATGGGCATCGCCCTGTTGCTCGGCTTCTGCCGTCGTCTCGATGGCGGGCCCAAGAGCCTGTTGCCCCTGCGCATCGCTGCCATGGGTTACGCCATGCCGGGTACCGTGCTCGCCATCGGGGTACTGGTGCCGCTCACCGCCCTCGACTTTGCCATCAACGATCTGGCCGAGTGGCTGGGGCGTCAGGGGCCTGGGTTGCTGCTGACCGGCACCCTCACCGCCATCGTGTTCGGCTATCTGGTGCGCTTCGTGGCCATCGCCATCGGTTCGGTGGAGAGCAGCATGGGCAAGATCTCCCCCAGCCTCGACATGGCGGCCCGATCCTTGGGGCAGGGGGATGGCGCCATGTTGCGGCGGGTGCACCTGCCACTGGTGCGGCGCGGCCTGTTTGCCGGTGCCATGCTGGTGTTCATCGAATCCATGAAGGAGCTGCCCGCGGCCCTGCTGCTGCGGCCGTTCAACTTCGATACCCTGGCGACCCACGTCTACCAGTTCGTGTCGGACGAGATGCTGGAGCGCGGCGCGCTCGGCGCCATCGTCATCGTGCTGGTGGGCCTGTTGCCGCTGATCTGGGTCAACCGCAACCTGGATGGGGCGGGGCACTGAGTTTGCCCATCCTGGAATGTTGTCTGGCCGCCGGTCGGTCTGGTTCAAAAGAATATGAGGAAGTCAGCCTTGTCCTGTTTGCAGGTTGAAAATGTCAGTTGCCGTTACAACGGCCGCAATGTGTTGGAACAGCTCTCCCTGACGGTGGCAGACAACGAGATCGTCTGCCTGCTGGGGGCGAGCGGCTGCGGCAAAACTACGCTGCTCAAGGCCATCGCTGGCCTGCTGCCGTTGGCGGAGGGGGCTATTCGCCTCGGCGATACCCTGCTCGACGGGGCGGGTGCCAGCATGCCGCCCGAGGCGCGCAACATCGGCATGATCTTTCAGGATTACGCCCTCTTCCCCCACCTGACGGTGGCGGACAACGTCGGTTTCGGTCTGACCCGGCTCGATCGCCGTGTCCGCCAGCAACAGGTGGACGAGGCGCTGGCGCTGGTCAATCTGCAGGGGCTGGGGGATCGCTATCCGCACCAGCTCTCCGGCGGCCAGCAGCAGCGGGTGGCCATCGCCCGCGCCCTGGTCTGCAAGCCGCGGCTGATGCTGCTGGACGAGCCCTTCTCCAACATCGACACCCAGGTGCGGATGAAGCTGATCCTCGAGATCCGCGCCCTGCTCAAGCAGCAGGGGATCGGCGCCATCTTCGTCAGCCACAGCAAGGAGGAAGCCTTTGCCTTCGCCGATCGGCTGGCACTGTTTCGCGCGGGTCACATCGAGCAGGTGGGCCAGCCGGAGCAGCTCTATCGCCGCCCCCAGAATCGATTCGTGGCGGAGTTTCTCGGCGGGGTCAACTACCTGGCGGCCGAGGTGGTGGACAGCCACTGCGTGCGCACGGTGCTCGGGGTCATCTGCGGCAGCGAGCCCCATGGCCGGGCAGTGGGTGAGCTGCTGCAACTGATGCTCAGGCCCCAGCAGCTGCTGCTGGAGAGTGCCGCGGATGGCGAGCTCAAGGTGGTGGAACAGCAGTTCCTCGGCCACCACTGCCGGGTGCTGTTCGAGAGCGGTGAGCTGCGGCTGGAGGCGAGCATCGGCGAGCCGCTGGAGGGGGCGCGGGCGCGGGTCAGGGTGACCCCTCACGCCCTGGTGTTGTTTGACCCTTTACCCTGAACGCGTGATATCGTTGTGAAATCAATGAACTGGAACCGCGCTGGTTTATAATCGCGCAACGCTATCCGCCCATATCGCCAATGCCTGTTTAGGGGAGAGATATATGAAAGCCCAAGCCGGGATCTGTGCCGAGCCCAATCTGCACGCCCTCTATCTGATGTTCAACCGCACCGGTGACGCCGCCGAACTGGTGGCCCGTCTGGCTAGGTTGCCGGCCCTGTGGGAGGCGGTGGCCGCCGATTTCCCCGCTGCCGGCTTCAGCGGTCTGGTGGCCGTCGGCGCCGACGCCTGGGATGGCCTCTATCCTGCCGCCCGTCCGCCCCAGTTCCGCAGCTTTATGGCGCAATCCGCCAACGGTCAGGAGGCCCCCAATACCCCGTTCGATCTGTTCGTGCAGTTGCGCGCCGATCGGGTCGATGTGCTGCATCACGCCGGTCAGCGCGTGATGGCTCTGCTGGCCGGGTTGGTAGATCTGGCGGAAGAGGTGCGCGGTTTTCGCAACCTCGACTGCCGCGATCTGACCGGTTTCGTCGACGGCACCGAGAACCCGCAGGATGAGCACCGCGCCGAAGTGGCGCTGCTGGCCGATGGCGAGTTTGCCGGTGGCTCCTACATCCACGTGCAGCGCTGGGTCCACGCCATGAGCGACTGGGAGAAGCTGGCGCTGAAGGAGCAGGAAGACATCATAGGTCGCACCAAGGTCGACAATATCGAGTACGAGTCTGCCGACAAGCCGCTGACCGCCCACATCAAGCGGGTCAACCTCAAGACCCCGAAGGGGGAGTCCATGGAGATCCTGCGCCAGAGCATGCCCTGGGGCACCATGACCGAGCAGGGGCTCTACTTCATCTCCTGCTGCCGCACCCCGCAGCACTTCAACGCCATGCTGGCCAGCATGTACAAGGGGGAGGGCAGCCACTTCGATCACCTGCTGCGCTTCACCAGAGCGGTGACCGGCGCAGCCTTCTTCGCTCCTTCAGAAGATTTTCTGGTGGGGCAGGGCAAATAAGCTCGACCCGCAGATAACAAAAATCCCGGCCTTGGCCGGGATTTTGCGTTCTGGAGCAACCGCCACGGGGCGGTTGCCGCCCTTACGGCGTCTGTTCGAACAGCTCGAGGGCGGAGAGATAGAGCTCCTCGATGTCGGTGTCGCTGGTCGGGGTGATGAAGATGGTGTCGTCACCAGCGATGGTGCCGAGGATCCCTTCGGCTTTGCCGAGGGAGTCGAGCAGGCGGGCGATCAGCTGGGCTGCACCCGGGCTGGTGTGGATCACCACCAGGGCGCCGTTGTGGTCGACATCCAGCACCAGATTCTTGAGCGGGCTGGAGGTGGTGGGCACGCCCAGTTCCACCGGCAGGCAGTAGACCATCTCCATCTTGGCATTGCGGGTGCGAACGGCGCCGAAGCGGCTCAGCATGCGCGATACCTTGGACTGGTTGATGTTTTCGAAGCCCATCTCTTGCAGGGCAGTCACTATCTCTGCCTGGGAGCCAAATCGTTCTTCTTTCAGCAAGGCTTTAAAGGCCTTGGCCAGTTTTTCTTGCTTGTCGTTATGCTTCATCTTGGACTCACGAATGAGGAGGTTTGGCTGCCTGTCACGCTCAGGCGGCAGATATGAACAGCGTGCCCATTTTGCATTCATATGCCTATTTTTGCAAGGAAGCGGCGCTTGTTCTGCATATTGATTCAAATATAGCTTGCATCCACCCATGCCAGCGTTAGAATCAGGACGAAATATTGAAAACTTATTCAATTGGGCTGTATGGGTATTGAATTAATCGGTATCGAAAAATCCTGGCACAAGGTGCCGGTACTGCAACAGGTCAGCTTTCGGACCGCTCCCGGTGAAACCTTGGTGCTGCTGGGCCCGAGCGGTGCCGGCAAGAGCTCTCTGCTGCGCATGATGAACCTGCTGGACACCCCGGATGCCGGTGTTCTGCGCATCGGTGAAAGTGAATTTTCTTTCCCCTCCAGCCTCTCCACTGCCGAGTTCAACCGCCAGACCCAGGCGCTGCGGCGCAAGGTGGGCATGGTGTTCCAGCAGTACAATCTGTGGCCCCATCTCACCGTGATGGAGAACCTCATCGAGGCGCCTGTCAAACTGCTCGGCATGAGCAAGGCGGCGGCCATGGAGAAGGGGGGCTATCTGCTGGCCCAGCTGCAGCTGGCCGACAAGCGCGACGCCTGGCCGGCGCGGCTGTCCGGCGGTCAGCAGCAGCGGGTGGCCATCGCCCGCACCCTGATGATGGATCCCCAGGTGCTGCTGTTTGACGAGCCGACGGCGGCCCTCGACCCCGAGATCACCAAGGAAGTGGCGGAGATCATCCGCAACCTTGGCCAGACCGGTATCACCCAGGTGGTGGTGACCCACGAGGTGGAGTTCGCTCGCAAGGTGGCCAGCCAGGTGATCTATCTCGAGAAGGGGCGGATCATCGAAGCGGGCTCCGCCGCCATTTTCCAAGCCCCGCAAACCAGCCGGTTTGCCGAATTCTTGATGCATTGATATTCAAATCGATAAGGAAGCTGTCATGAAAAAGAGTCTGTTGCTGATCGCGGCCATGGGCCTGCTGAGCACCCAGGTGCTGGCGAAAGAGATCAAGTTCGCCACCGAGGCCACCTACGCACCGTTCGAATACCTGGACGACAAGAACGAGTTCCAGGGGTTTGACATCGATCTGGCCCGCGCCATCTGTGAACAGGCCAAGCTGGAGTGCAGCTTCCACAACCAGGCCTTCGACAGCCTGATCCCCAGCCTGAAATTCCGTCGCTACGACGCCGCCATCGCCGCCATGGACGTGACCCCGGAGCGGGCCGCCTAGGTCGACTTCTCCGACATCTATTACCAGAACTCCGCCGTGTTCGTGACCAAGAAGGACACCTTCAAGGGGCCGGAAGACCTGGTGGACAAGACAGTCGGCGTGCAGAACGGCAGCTCCCACCAGTCCTATCTGGTGGATAACTGGGTGAGCAAGGGGCTGCTGACCGTGCCCTATGCCAGCTACCAGAGCGCCTTTCTCGACATGATGAACGATCGCACCGACGGCGTGTTTGCCGATACCGCGGTCGCCGCCGATTGGCTCAAGCAGCACAAGGAGTATGCCGTGATCGGCACGCCGGTGACTGACGCCAAGTACTTCGGTACCGGTTTTGGCATCGCGGTGGCCAAGGGCAATCAGGAACTGCTGACTCAGCTGAACAAGGGGCTGGCCGACATCAAGGCCAACGGCACCTATCAGAAGATCTACGACAAATATTTCGCGCACTAAGCCATGTTGAGCCTGTTGTTGGATGCAGCCTGGATGACCCTCGGGCTGGCCCTGGCCTCCCTGGTCGGGGGCATGGTGCTGGCATTGGCGTTCAGCGCCGCCGAGCTGAGCAAGCAGCGGTGGCTGGTGTGGCCGGTGGCCACCCTCACCACGCTTATTCGCGGGTTGCCCGAGTTGCTGGTGGTGCTGTTCATCTACTTCGGCTCGACCCAGGTGCTGTTCCTCATCACCGGCGAGTACGTGGAGTTCAGCCCGTTCGCCTGCGGCGTGCTGGCGCTCTCCCTGCTGTTCGCCAGCTACGCCACCCAGACCCTGCGGGCCGCCCTCAATGCGGTGCCCGCCGGGCAGCGGCTGGCGGCGCTGGCGCTCGGCCTTGGCAAGCGCCACATCTTCTTTCGCATCGTGCTACCCCAGGCGTGGCGGCACGCCCTGCCGGGGCTAGGCAACCAGTGGTTGGTGCTGCTCAAGGACACCGCACTGGTCTCCCTCATCGGGGTGAACGAGATGATGCGCCAGGCCCAGATGGCCTCGGCCAGTACCTATCAACCCTTCACCTGGTATGCCGCAGCGGCTCTCATCTACCTGGCCATCAGCCTGGTGAGTGAGTTCGGCCTCAAGCAGGCAGCCCGCTATACCCGCCGTTACGGAGGCTGATCATGCAGGATTACCTGATGACCCTGTTGGGTGGCCTGGCGATTACCCTGCAACTGACCGCCGGCAGTCTGCTGCTGGGCGTGCTGATGGCGGCGGCCATGACCTGGGTGCTGGAGCGCCGCATCCCGGTGGCGACCCAGCTGGTGCAGCTGTGGGTGCTGATCTTCACCGGCACGCCGCTGCTGATCCAGATCTTCCTCATCTACTACGGGCCGGGCCAGTTTGCCTGGCTCAAGGAGGGGCCGCTCTGGCCGCTGCTCAAGCAGCCCTGGTTCTGCGCCGTGCTGGCGCTCGGCTTCAATACTGCGGCCTACTCCACCCGGCTGTTCAAGGGGGCGCTCGATGCCATCCCGGCCGGTGAGGTAGAGGCCTGCCGCGCGCTCGGCTTCTCCGCCGGCCAGACCCTGTGGATGAAGGTGCGTCACGCCGCCCGCCGGCTGGTACCCGCCTACTCCAACGAGGTGATCCTGGTACTCAAGGGGAGTTCGCTCGCCAGTACCATCACCATCATGGATGTGATGGGGCTGGCCCAGCGCCTCAATGCCCAGACCTATGACACCCTGGCGGTGTTCACCGTGGCCGGTGCCCTCTACCTGACCATGAACGGATTGTTAACAATTGGTTTTCGTTGGTGTGAACGCAGGGCGTTGGCCTTCCAGGGCTGAAGTCGGTAGATCTACCTATTAATGGTGAGGGGAAGTGCAGGAAATCTGTGCTTCCCCTCCAATTTTTTGCATTTTCCCCCATTTTTATTCGCCGCCTGTTTATTGGCTCACAGAACCTGTGATTACAACTGTTATCAGATTGTTTTTTAGGGGGGGATCCTTTAAGGTTGGGCGCACAACAAGAAACAACCTTAAACCTACGCTTAAACATGGAGTTGATCATGAAAGTTGCCGTTCTGGGTGCCGCCGGTGGCATCGGCCAAGCCCTCGCTCTGCTGTTGAAAAACCGTCTGCCTGCTGGTTCCGAATTGAGCCTGTATGACATCGCTCCGGTGACCCCGGGCGTGGCGGTCGATCTGAGCCATATCCCGACTGACGTGAAAGTAAAAGGTTTCTGCGGTGAAGATCCGAGCCCGGCTCTGGTCGGCGCCGATGTCGTGCTGATCTCCGCCGGCGTGGCGCGCAAGCCCGGCATGGATCGTTCCGACCTGTTCAACATCAACGCCGGCATCGTCAAGAATCTGGTGGAAAAGTGCGCCGCCTCCTGCCCGAAAGCGCTGATCGGCATCATCACCAATCCGGTCAACACCACGGTCGCCATCGCCGCCGAAGTGCTGAAGAAAGCCGGTGTCTATGACAAGCGTCGCCTGTTCGGCGTCACCACCCTGGACGTGATCCGTGCCGAGACCTTCGTGGCCGAGGCCAAGGGTCTGAACGTCGACAAGGTGCGCGTCAACGTAATCGGTGGCCACAGTGGCGTGACCATCCTGCCGCTGCTCTCCCAGATCGAAGGTGCCAGCTTCACCGCTGACGAAGTGGCCGCCATGACCAAGCGTATCCAGAACGCCGGTACCGAAGTGGTAGAAGCCAAGGCCGGTGGCGGTTCCGCTACCCTCTCCATGGGCCAGGCGGCCTGCCGTTTCGGTCTGTCGCTCATCAAGGGCCTGCAGGGTGAAGCCAACGTCATCGAGTGCGCCTACGTGGAAGGCGACGGCAAACACGCCACCTTCTTCGCCCAGCCCATCCTGCTTGGCAAGAACGGCGTCGAAACCGTGCTGGACTACGGCAAGCTGAGCGCCTTCGAACAAGAGGCGATGGATGGCATGCTGGCCACCCTGAAAGCCGATATCCAGCTGGGTGTCGACTTCGTCAAGTAAGGCGTCCGGATGGACAGCAAGGGGAGCTTCGGCTCCCCTTTGTCGTTATGGGCAGGCGGTGCCGGACTAAGGAGATGCCGCCGGCTGCCGATAACAGGGTGCTGCAGGAGATCCTTATGATGAAACCCATTACCCTTGTCGGCCTGCTCTGTTTGCTGACGCCCCCATTGCTGACGGGCCAGGCGCAGGGGGCCGAGCCTTCCACCTCTGCCGCCACCGCGACGAGCGGGGCCACGCCGTCGACCAGTGCGCCGGCACAGCCGGAGGTTGCCACTCAACCTTCTGCTGCTCCCGCGCTGGAGGCCGTGCCAACCACGGCAGCGCCAGCCACCAGCTCGGCCGCCCCTGCTGCACCGGTAGCAACAGAGAGTGCAACACCCGCCGCTGCGCCAGCGGCAGCACCCATTCCCGCGCCTGTCGCTGCAGAGGGCGATCGCTCACCGAACAATCGTCCCATGACCAGCACCCCGGCCAGCGGCCTGACCGTGGACAGCGGTGCGCTGCAGGCGGTACCGCTCTATCGTCAGGACGAGCTGCTCAACTGGATTGAACAGGGCCGTCATCTGCAGCAGGTCAAGCAGGACAGGTGCCAGCTTACCCAGGATATCGAGGTGCGGGCCGAGGTGATGAAGATCCCCTCTTATCAGTTTCTGTGGGGCGATATGCTGGCCTGGGGGGTCTGCATCAAGCCCAATGCGGAGCTGGGGGTGAAATTCATGTGGGATGCGGCCAACCAAGGGCTGGCGCCGGCGCTGGAGCAGCTGGGTCGCTACTACTGGAAGGGCACCCTGGTGCAAAAGGACCTGCTCAAGGCCGAGACCCTGATGCGGGAGGCCGCCAGCCTGGGCTTCCAGCGGGCGCAGATCGAGTGGGTGGAGATGCTGTTGCAGGGGATGGGCAGCCCGCTCGACTATGAAGAGGCCTACCACTGGCTGCACAGCACGGTGATCGGCGACAAGGCGCTGCACCAGAAGGCGACCGGTCTGTTGAGCCGGCTCGGCAACCGGATGCCGGCCAATGCCATCGCCCGTGCCAAGGCGATGCACTGACTCAAAAAATGACCCACGGATCTGCATCCGTGGGTCGGGAGGGGTCGGCCGCCGTGCCGTGACAGGCTGGCCCCTCATCAGGTTATAGTGATCCGCTCGTCTTACAGATCTTGGTGGGGACCAAAAACTTCGTAATGGAGCTGGCCGGCCGGAATACCCGCCGCGATCAGCTGCTGCTTGACTGCCTGCATGAAGCCAAGAGGGCCGCAGAAGTAGTAGTGGGCCTGCGGCGTGATGCGCTCCTGCACGGCACTCAGATCCATGGTGCCGGCATGATGGTACTCTTCGCCCTGCACGTCACTGGCCTGTGGCTCCCGATACCAGACCCGGCTCAGCAGGTTGGCATGCTGGTGGGACTTCTGTTGAATATCCTCCCTGAAGGCATGCACGGCGCCCTGTTCGCAGGCGTGCAGCCAGGTGATTTCGGCCTGATGCCCGTTCGCCAGCAACTGGTTGAGCATGCTCATCATCGGCGTGACACCCACACCGGCCGAGAGTAGTACCACCGGGGTATGGCCATCGGCTTTCAGGTAGAAATCGCCGGTGGGCGGCATCAGCTCCACTTGATCGCCCTCCTGCAGATGATCGTGCAGCAGGTTGGAAACCTGGCCCTGCGGCTCGCGCTTGACGCTGATGCGGTAGTGCTGGCCGTTGGGGGCATCTGAGAGGGAGTACTGGCGGATCTCCTGATACTCGAGCTCGGGGTGGACCAGCTTGATGCTGAGGTACTGGCCCGGCTTGAAGCCCAGCACCGGTTTGCCATCCACCGGCGCCAGCAGGAAGGAGGTGATGAGCTCGCTCTCGACTCGTTTTTCCTTTATCAGGAAGGGGCGGGAACCCTGCCAGCCACCGATCTCGTTCGCCTTCTCCTGATAAATCTCGCTCTCGCGGCCGATGAAGATGCTGGCGAGCACGCCATAAGCCTTGCCCCAGGCATCCAGCACCTCGTCGGTGACTGCACTTCCACCCAATTCTTTGAGCGTGGCCAAGAGATGACTACCTACAATGTGATATTGTTCTGGCTGGATCAGGAAACCCGTGTGTTTGTGGGCGATGCGTTCCACGGCACCGGCCAGTGCCCCCAGGTTGTCGATGTTCTTGGCGTAGGCCGCCACCGCATTGAACAGCGCCAACGGCTGACCACCGCTGCGCTGGTGCGCCAGGTTGAATATGTCCTTCAGCTCCGGATTATGGCTGAACATGCGCTGGTAGAAATGCTGGGTGAGTGCGGGGCCCGCGGATTCGAGCAAAGGGATGGTGCTTTTGATGACGGCGATGGTGGCTTGGTCTAACATAGGGGTTCCTTGCTAATTGAACATCTAGAATGTCACTTAATAGGCTGCATCCTAGATGTTTATTTGATCTGAATCAATAATCAATTTCTGCGTGATGCGACACAGGCACTATGAGACTAACTAGCTATACCGATTTTGGATTGAGAGCCCTGCTCTATCTGGCGACCCTGCCGGAGGGCGAATTGTCTAGCGTGGCCAAGGTCTCCGCCTTGTATGACGTCTCCCGCAACCACATGGTGAAGGTGGTGAACCAGCTGGTGAAACTGGGCTACCTGCAGTCCCAGCGCGGCAAGAATGGCGGTATTCGCATGGCCTGCGCGCCGGAGAGCATCAACATCGGCCAGGTGATCCGGGCGCTGGAAGGGAACCTGGACGGCATCGACTGCAACTCGCCGGCCTGCCACATCGTCTCTGTCTGTCTGCTGAAGAGTGCCCTGAAAGAGGCGATGAACGCGTTTCTGGCGGTGATGGACAGCTACACGCTGCAGGATCTGCTGGCCAATCGCGACGAGCTGCAGCAGGTATTCGGCGAGTTGATCCCGACCCTGGTGCTGGAGCCTGGCGACGAAGATGAGTGAGCCGATCGCCGGCCAATGACGCAATAGAAAAAGGCTGCCATCGGCAGCCTTTTTTCAATCTTCCAGTCCCGACTCGTTTCGGTACAACGCCGGCATGATCCGCGCCATCTTCACCATGTTGTTCTCCACTTCCAGGATCTCGATGGGGTAACCCGCCAGCCGCAGGCTGATGTTGGGCTGGGGGATCTCCTCCAGATATTCGAGGATGACACCGTTGAGGGTACGGGGCCCGTCGATGGGCAGCTGCCAGTTCATCTCCTTGTTGAGCTCGCGGATGCTGGCCGAGCCCTCCACCAGGAAGGAGCCATCAGGCTGGGGATGGATCTCGTCGCTGGGCGCCGGGGTCATGGAGGTGGTGAAGTCGCCCACTATCTCTTCCAGGATGTCGTCCAGGGTGATCAGCCCCTGAATGTCGCCATACTCGTCGACGATGAGGCCGATCCGCTCCTTGTTGCGCTGGAACTTGGCCAGTTGCACGTTGAGGGGCGTCCCTTCCGGAATGAAGTAAATCTCGTCCACTTCCCGCAGCAGGCTCGACTTGTTGAACTGATCCTTGGCCATCAGGCGCAGCGCGTCGCGGGCGTGCAGAAAGCCCACCACGTCGTCGATGTTGTCGCGATAGAGCAGGATCTTGGTGTGGGCGCAGTGGGCCAGCTGGCGCAGTATGGTCTTCCAGTCATCGTTGATGTCGATGGCGTAGATCTCGCTGCGCGGCACCATGATGTGCTCCACTGTCATCTTGTCCAGATCCAGGATGCTGAGCAGCATCTCCTGATGGCGCTGGGGGATCAGACTGCCCGCCTCGTTGACGATGGTGCGCAGCTCCTCGGTGTTGAGGGAGTCATCCTTGTTCGGATTGATCTTCAGCAGCTTGAGCAGGCCGCTGGTGATGCCATTGATCATCCAGACGAAGGGGGCAAGCGGCACCATCAGCCCCTTGAGCACCCAGGAGGCGGGATAGGCGACTTTCTCCGGGAACATGGCCGCCAGGGTCTTGGGAGTCACTTCGCCAAACACCAGCACGATCAGGGTCAGGCCGAAAGTGGCGATGGCCACCCCCAGATCCCCGAATAGACGAATACAGACGATGGTGGCGATGGCCGACGCCAGGATGTTGACCAGGTTGTTGCCGATCAGGATCAGCCCCAGCAGGCGGTCGGGCCGGGAGAGCAGTTTCTCCACCCGACGGGCAGCCTTGTGCTTGGTCTGGGCCAGATGCCGCAGCTTGTAGCGGTTGAGCGACATCATGCCGGTTTCAGAACTTGAGAAGAAGGCAGACATGAGGATCAAGATAACGAGAACAATCAGCAATGTACTCGTTGAGATACTGTCCAAGAAGGGCTCCTGTGGGACTGGGTGATGAAGAAGTAGTGGGCGATCAGCTCAGCAGCACTTCTTTGACGAAGCGGCTGCCGAAGTAGGCCAGGGTCAGAATGAAGCTGCCGGTCAGGCTCAGGGTGATCACCTTGCGACCGCGCCAGCCACGGGTATGGTGGCCCCACAGCAGCAGCACGTAGACGCACCAGGCCAGGATCGAGAGGATGGCCTTGTGGGATTTGCCCTGGGCGAACATGTCTTCGAGGAAGAAGAGGCCGGAGGCAATGGAGAGGGTCAGCAACAGGACGCCGGCCGAGATGAGCTGGAACAGCCGCTTCTCGACCGTCATCAGAGGTGGCATGGCCGGCAGCTGGCTGATCTTGCGCGTCTTCAGTTGCCGGTCCAGACAGGCAAGTTGCAGCGCAAACAGGCAGGCGATCATCAATACCGAGTAGGCCATCAGCGCCAGGCCGATATGCAGCAGCAGCTGGGGATGGGCCTCCAGGTGGGTGATGTAGCGACCGGGAATGAGGGCGCTGGCGGCCAGCAACAGGGCCGAGAAGCTGTATACCACCGGCAGCAGGATCCAGCCGTTGAAGCGGCGGGTGACGCAGGTCATGAAGCAGCTGATGATGAGGCTGACCAGCGAGGCCACGTTGAGCATGCTCAGATTCTGCCCGGAGTGGGTCACCAGCACCTCGCCGGAGAGGGCGGCGCCATGGGCGATCAGGGCCAGTCCGATGCAGGCAAACAGGGGGGCTTGTCCCACTGGTTTGGCACTGAGCAGCAGGTGCAGAGAGGCGATGATGGCCAGCAGATAGAACGCCAGGGCCAGAACAGAGATCACGATCATAACCGGGTCGTTGTCGAGCAAGCGATTGGGAATAGGAAGGGCAGTATACCTTGCACAAGATGTGCTCGCCAGTTGTGCTGCCGCCGATCTGCCCATATATAGGCAGCATGTTGGGTCAGCCGCACAGGGCTGACCGCAGCCGAGTGCGGCGAATAATCGTCCTCATCGTGCGAGTGAGGTATAATGCCTCCCATTTGTTACGCCAAGAACCGGAATGCGTCATGTTTGAGAATTTGACTGAACGACTCTCGCGCACCCTGCGCAACGTCAGCGGCCGTGGCCGCCTGACCGAAGAGAACATCAAGGATACCTTGCGCGAAGTTCGCATGGCGCTGCTCGAGGCGGACGTCGCCCTGCCGGTGGTGCGTGACTTCGTCGCGCGTGTCAAGGAGCGGGCGGTGGGCCAGGAAGTGGCCAAGTCCCTGAGCCCGGGCCAGGCCTTCATCAAGATTGTGCACGGCGAACTGGTCTCCGTGATGGGGGAGGCCAACGAGCAGCTCAATCTGGCGGCCCAGCCGCCGGCCATCATCCTGATGGCGGGTCTGCAGGGTGCCGGCAAGACCACCACGGTCGGCAAGCTGGCCAAGCTGCTCAAGGAACGCAACAAGAAGAAGGTGCTGGTGGTCAGTGCGGACGTCTACCGCCCGGCGGCTATCAAGCAGCTGGAGACCCTGGCCGGCGACATCGGCGTCGACTTCTTCCCGAGCGATGCCAGCCAGAAGCCGGTGGACATCGCCAACGCGGCCATCGATCAGGCGCGCAAGAAGTTCTATGACGTGGTGATCGTCGATACCGCCGGTCGTCTGCACGTCGATGGCGAGATGATGGAGGAGATCAAGCACCTTCACGCCACCATCAAG
Source organism: Aeromonas sp. A35_P (assembly GCF_002259925.1). Taxonomy (NCBI): domain Bacteria; kingdom Pseudomonadati; phylum Pseudomonadota; class Gammaproteobacteria; order Aeromonadales; family Aeromonadaceae; genus Aeromonas; species Aeromonas sp. A35_P. The sequence continues at coordinate 49,370 of NZ_NEVB01000033.1, forward strand.
CCGGTCGAGACCCTGTTCGTGGTGGATGCCATGACGGGTCAGGATGCCGCCAATACGGCCAAGGCGTTCAACGAGGCGCTGCCGCTCACCGGCGTGATCCTCACCAAGGCGGACGGCGATGCCCGCGGCGGTGCCGCCCTGTCGGTGCGCCACATCACCGGCAAGCCGGTCAAGTTCATCGGTATGGGCGAGAAGACCGACGCGCTGGAGCCGTTCCACCCGGATCGTCTCGCCTCCCGCATCCTCGGCATGGGCGATGTGCTCTCTCTCATCGAGGAGGTGGAGCGTACCGTCGATAAAGAGAAGGCCGCCAAGCTGGCCAGCAAGGTCAAGAGTGGCAAGGGCTTCGATCTGGAAGACTTCCGCGAGCAGCTGGCCCAGATGCGCAACATGGGCGGCATGATGGGCATGCTCGACAAGCTGCCGGGCATGTCCGGCCTGCCGGACAACGTCAAGGATCAGATGGATGACAAGCTCACCGTGCGGATGGAGGCCATCATCAGCTCCATGACCCCCAAGGAGCGTGCCCACCCCGATCTCATCAAGGGCTCCCGCAAGCGCCGTATCGCCGCGGGCTCCGGCATGCAGGTGCAGGACGTCAACAAGCTGCTCAAGCAGTTCACCGAGATGCAGCGCATGATGAAGAAGATGTCCGGCAAGGGCGGCATGCGCAAGATGATGAGCCAGATGAAGAACATGCTGCCTCCCGGCTTCGGTGGCGGCCGCGGTCCGTTCTGATTATTCGGGCTGACGTAGCGAGTGAGGGTCTGCCAGCGGCAGGCCCTTTTCATTGCGGCTCTGCGCAAAAAATGGCTGGCTTGGTTGCAATTATTACGAATCCAAGTAGAATTATGCGGCTTATTTTAAGCTAGGGTCCGCGTGTTTGCGGGCCTTGTTCATTAGATGTTAATGAGGACGATATGGTAACCATTCGTTTACAACGTGGTGGCGCGAAAAAGCGTCCGTTCTACCAGGTAGTAGTTGCTGACAGCCGTAACGCCCGCGACGGTCGTTTCATCGAGCGCGTTGGTTTCTTCAACCCGGTTGCTTCTGGTAACGCTGAAAAGCTGAACCTGGACCTGGCTCGTATCGAGCATTGGGTTGCTACTGGTGCCGCTGTTTCTGACCGCGTTGCCAAGCTGATCAAAGACGCTGCCAAAGCTGCTTAATCAGCCAAACGGTAAGGAGTTAAGGTGGAAAAACCTGTAGTTCTGGGCACCCTGGGTACCGTTTACGGCATCAAGGGTTGGCTTAAAGTGAACTCCTTCACCGATGTTGCCGAAGCGATTTTCGATTACAACCCCTGGCTGATCAATCAGAACGGGGCGTGGCGTGAAATTCGGGTTTCGTCCTGGAAGCGTCACAACAAGGGTCTGATCTGCAAACTCGATGGTATCGATGTGCGCGAGGATGCCCTGGCATTGACCAATGTCGAGATTGGCGTAGCCGCCGATCTGTTGCCTGCGTTGCCTGAGGGCGAGTTCTACTGGCGTGACCTGATTGGTTGCTCGGTAGTGACCACCAAGGGATACGACATGGGCAAGGTGACCGAATTGATGGAAACCGGCTCCAACGATGTGTTGGTGGTTGAGGCCAATGTAAAAGATGCCTTTGGTGCAAAGGAGCGGTTGATTCCGTTTCTGGAAGAGCAGGTGATCAAGAATATTGATCTGACTGCTCGAACAATCGAAGTTGATTGGGATCCTGGTTTCTAGTTTCCCGCGGTAACACGAGTGCCGGAGGTTTCTTATGTGGATTGGGGTGATTAGCCTCTTCCCTGAAATGTTCCGAGCCATTACCGAGCACGGGGTAACGGGTCGGGCCGTCAAGAGTGGCCTGCTGCAGATTGAGTGCTGGAACCCCCGGGACTTTACCCACGACAAACACCGTACGGTCGATGATCGTCCTTATGGTGGTGGGCCCGGCATGCTAATGATGGTTCAGCCGCTGCGTGACGCGATTCATGCAGCCAAGCAAGCGGCGGGAGACGGGGCGAAAGTCATCTATCTCTCTCCTCAGGGACGCAAGCTGACTCAAGCGGGCGTAACCGAGTTGGCGACGAATCAGAAACTGATTCTGGTAGCCGGTCGATACGAAGGTATCGATGAACGCGTGATACAAACCGAAGTCGACGAAGAGTGGTCTATCGGGGATTACGTGTTAAGTGGTGGCGAGTTGCCTGCCATGACCCTGATCGATGCGGTTTCGCGTCTGGTTCCAGGAGTCTTGGGTGATCAGGCCAGTGCCGAGCAGGACTCCTTCACGGACGGTCTGCTGGATCATCCCCACTATACTCGGCCGGAGGTGTTGGATGGGTTGGCGGTGCCCGAGGCGCTGACAAGCGGCAATCACGAAGTGATTCGGCGCTGGCGTCTCAAGCAGTCGCTCGGACGAACCTGGCAAAGAAGGCCGGAACTTATTAACAACCTAGCTCTGACTGACGAGCAAGAATCACTTCTTGCCGAGTATGTCCGCGAAGTGCGTGACAGCGTTAAGTAGAGTTTTCAGTTTATCCTAGGTAAGGAAAGACAATGAGCAAGATTATTCAGCAGCTTGAACAAGAGCAAATGCGTACCGACATCCCGGCTTTTGCCCAGGGCGACACCGTACGTGTTCAAGTTCGTGTTAAAGAAGGTGGTAAAGAGCGTCTGCAGGCTTTCGAAGGCATCGTGATTGCCAAGCGTAACCGCGGTCTGCACTCTGCTTTCACCGTTCGCAAGATCTCCAACGGCGAAGGTGTTGAGCGTGTATTCCAGACTCACTCTCCGCTGATCCACAGTGTAGAACTGAAGCGTCGTGGTGATGTTCGCCGCGCCAAACTGTACTACCTGCGCAACCTGTCCGGTAAAGCTGCTCGTATCAAAGAGAAGCTCAACTAATTCGATTCGAATTAGTGTCGATATGTCGGCGAAATGCTCGACAGGTAGTGAAAAGGCTCGCCAATGGCGAGCCTTTTTTGTATCCACTTCGGGTGTACCGGCTCAACCTGGCTGGCTGACCCGCACCACAGAGTTGTCTCGCCCGAAGGGGCCGGGTACGTAGTCATCCGCCGCCCAGTCGTTGTCGTAGCGGGTCTCTCCGTTCGGCTGAACCAGCTGATAGCAGTATTCGAAATGACTGGGGCCATCGGTCGGCAGGTTGAGGGTGGTCTTGAACTCACCGCTCTTCATCCGCTTGAGCTCGATGGGTTGCCACTGGCTGAACTCTCCCAGCAACAACACCTGCTCGGCTTCCCCTGCGGCCTCTCTTTCCACGGCAAAGGTCACCTTGACCTCGGGGCGGGACTTGAGAAATTGCTTGTTGATCGGCATGACGCCTCCTTGTCCTGATTGCGAAAAATAGCGACTGTCTATTTTTATATCACTTTATGGCAAGGATGTTGATAACGGAGATCAAGCGGGCAGGACAAAGTGGCGTTGTAGCAGGCCGTGGGTGAAACCTATCTTAAGGTAAAAACCGCGGGGCAGGGTCAGGATCGGCTGGCCGTTGCGGCCGATGGCCCGGGTCAGCGCCTTGTTGTTGGCCGCCTTGGGGCGCAGTTGCAGCACCTGGCCGTGGCGGGCGCTGATCTGCTCCACCTCTCCCAGCACGATCATGTCCATCAGCTCTTCCCAGTCCTGGCGCAGCAGCATCTCCTCCTCTTCATTCGGGCTCCACAGCAGCGGCATGCCGATCCGGCGCTCCCCGATGGGGATCTCTCGGCTGCCCTCCACCGGGATCCAGAGCACGCGGGAGAGCTTGTTGCGCACGTTGGACTCCTCCCAGCGCTGGCCGCTGACACCGATCAGCGGTGCCACGCAGACGAAGGTGGTTTCCAGCGGCTTGCCCTGAGGATCGATGGGGATCGTCTTGAGCTCGATGCCGAGATCCGGGAAGTCCTGCTCCGGCTTGCTGCCGGCGCTCGCTCCCAGCTGCCACTCGATCAGCTGACCGACCCAGCCCTTGTCCCGACGCAGATCCGCCGGCACGGCGATGCTGGCGTCGGCGGCCAGCTGGGCCAGGGTGAAGCCGGCCATGGCGTAGGCGCGGGCCAGCAGTTCCTGTTCGGAGCGGGGGTTGGCGGGCATGAGTGACTCCTGCAAAGAGGGATTATTCTAACAACTCTGATCCTCCCTGAGGATCGCTGTTTTTATAACCGATCCTGGCAGGGGTATGCACAGGGAGGGGAGTTTTATGTGTAAGTGCTTATCGTAATGATTTAAAAGGAATTTGTCTCCAATTTATCGATGGGCGTTGCGCTGGATCCTGCCTTGAAATAGTTGTCCAAGGGTTTGCTCGCGCTGTTTCACACAGTTATCCACAGAAATCTTGGATAACTGCTTAAAAGTAGGAATAGTCACCCTGTTGTTACAAAAAAATGTGAAACGGCACCGATTTTTGCGGCGATATCGGGGCAGATAGTGTGCCACTCCTGTGGATAAAATAGCCGTGGTGGATCTTTGAACAGTCGAACTTGTTCACAATCCGGATCCCGGATCGCCGGCGGTAAAAGACATGGATCTTGATCCAGCATTCTTTGTTTAACAC